>CANHHS010000001.1 GCA_947460445.1 Opitutia bacterium
ATTCGGCGCAAGACCTTCGCCCGAGAAAACATCGAAGCAAGTGACCGCTTCGACATCGATTTCCTTGCCCACTGCTTTCGCAGCAGCTTGGCGAAGACGCTCAGCGACATCGCCAGCACCGGTCGACGTTGGAACAACTAAAGCAATGTCGCGGGTAACCGGCGGGAATGAACTGAAGGCTTCAAAACGAGCCGACTTACGTGCCGATGTAAAGGTCGCCCGTGGCAGCAGAATTTCACCCGCAATCACAGATCCGCGAATGTCCAAGCTGCGTGTCCAACGTAAATCGAGTAAACCGCAAGCCCCCTCAGCCGCGCGACCACGGTCGGCGAGTGTCGCTGCATGGCCTTCTTGCCAGAGACCACTGGAAACATCGGACCACGTGAGGCGCGTGTTCGCGACTCCTGCAGCCGTGGCTATACCCGTGAGTAAACGCTTCGCGCTAAATAAATCAAAAGGTTCGCGCGTCTTCCAACTACGACGTGGAGCTTCTGTTAAAACCACAAAACCAATCGAGAGGCATTCGCGCACTTGCCCGTCGGCCATCGGGCGGAAAACCGCACCCACTTCAAAGAGTTGGCGCGGTTCAGCATGAAGCGAAAGGTTTAATTGGAGTGCACGGGTAAGGCCTGGAATCAACGATGCGCGTAAATGGGTCTGATCGGCAGTCAGAGGGTTCTGCAAGGCGAGTTGTGCAGAACTTTTTGCATCAAGAACGCGCGTGACTTCAGTGGCATCGCATAACGAGTAGTGATAACATTCCGAAAAGCCTGCACCGGCGAGACGCAGTGCTACTTCGTGTACGAAACTTGCGGCTGGTGACTCTTCCTCGCCAGGCAAGGGAGCCAGTGGACGGCCAACAGGGACCTGAGCTGTTCCGTGAATACGGATGTATTCCTCCACCAAGTCAATGGGGCGATCGACGTCGGATCGGAATGAAGGCACGGTGACCTCAAGGCCTGTATTCGTGGCGTGCACGGTAAATCCAATGCGGCGCAGAACAGCCGAGACATGCTCCTCGGGCGCAGGCGTCCCAAGTTTAGCAGCCACAAATCCATTGGGCAGTTTGATGGTGCGATCGGACCGGGGAGCTTTACCGACAACAACCGCTGGGCCGACCACACGCGCACCGGCATGCTCAATTAATAAATCCGCAGCTAAGCGCGCAGCTAGGTCCACTCCAGCAGGATCGACGTCACGGGCAAAACGCTGCGAGGAGTCTGTCGCTAATGCATACTGACGAGCGACGCGACGGACCTCGCCAGGAACAAACCAAGCAGACTCTAAAATGACATCGGTGGTGGTGGTAGCCACACCGCTTTCGGCACCTCCCATAACGCCAGCCAGAACCAACGGGCGTGCTTCGTCTGCAATGACGCAGGTATTAGCATCCAACGTCAGCACGCGACCATCCAATAAAGTAAGGGTTTCGCCGGCACGCGCCGAACGCACTTCGATACCGCCTTTAACCTTTGCCGCGTCGAAAGCATGCAAGGGCTGACCTGTCTGCAACATCACCCAATTGGTAATATCGACGACATTGTTCACTGCACGCAGACCTGCGGCCTCAAGGTCACGTCGCATCCAATCCGGCGAAGGCCCTACTTTGACATCACGCAAGGTGCGCAGGGTGTAATACGGACAGGTTTTAGAACTACTCTTAACGAAACCAAAGGCGTCCTTGGAGCTCGGCTTATCGGTTGTGCCGCTCGGTGCACGCGCCTCGAGTGGTTTAAGTGGGCGCCCTAAAGAAGCCGCAATTTCGCGTGCTACACCACGTAAGCCCAAGCAATCGCCACGGTTAGCGGTCACGGCAACTTCAAGGACGACATCCGGCGACGGGAAAAGTTTATGGATAGGTGTGCCGAGTGCTGGCGCGCGTGCAGTCAAAATGAGCAAACCATCTTCACCTGCAGGCAAACCGAGTTCGGTTGCCGAACAAAGCATGCCATGGGAATCGACGTCGCGAAGTTTCGAAGATTTGATTTCGAAATTTCCGGGAAGAATCGCTCCGGGTAAAGCAACTGGTACGCGGTCATTGACTTTAAAATTCTTGGCACCGCAAACGATTTGGCGAAGAACGCCGTCACCGGTATCAACTTGGCAAACACTCAAGCGATCGGCTTTAGGATGTTTCTCGAACGAACGAATCTCACCAACGACTAGATGCTCGATGGGCTGCAGGCCGAAGGTGGTAACCGAATCGACTTCGAGGCCGAGCATCGGCAGCAATTCGGAAACCTGTGTCGGGGTAACCCCAGACAGGTCGACGTGGCGCTCGAGTGATTGAAATGAAACGCGCATGGTCTTAGGCGAACTGACGCAAGAAGCGCAGATCGTTAGCGTAAAAATGGCGGATGTCGTCGATGCCGTGCACCAACATGGCTATACGCTCAAGGCCAAGGCCGAAAGCGAGCCCTGACCACTCGGTCGCATCAAGACCGCATGACTCAAGAACCTTCGGGTCAACAAGACCGCAACCCAGCACTTCAAGCCAGCGGTCAGAAAGGCGCCCGAGATTCGGCGAGCGAATATCCATTTCGAAACTAGGCTCAGTGAAAGGGAAGAAAGACGGGCGAAGTCGGGTTTCTGCTTCAGGGCCGAAAGTTTCTTTAACAAAGAAATCAAGCACGCCACGAAGGTCAGCCAAGGTGACATGGCGGTCGACCCAGAGGCCCTCCACTTGGTGGAAGTTTGCCGAGTGGGTAGCATCAACGGCATCACGTCGGAAACAGCGCCCAGGAGCCACAATGCGCAAAGGGGGTTTGCGCGAGAGCATCGTGCGCACCTGCACGCTCGAAGTATGGGTGCGTAATAACAGATCTTCGTCACCTTTGCGCAGCGCATCGATGGAGCGAAATGATTTAGGTAAATAGAAAGTGTCCTGCATATCGCGCGCAGGGTGATCAGCCGGCGTATTCAACGCATCGAAGCAATGCCACTCCGTCTCGACTTCAGGTCCTTCGGCGATGACGAAACCTAATTTACGAAATGTGGCGAGGATCCGCTCGCGCGTGCGCGTCAATGGATGCAACGAACCCGACGCAACATCTGGACTCGCTAGTGAAGGATCGATGGTAGGCCCAAGCAGTGCAGCCAATTCTGCCTGCTCAACACGCGCTGACACTGTCGCCAGGATTTCATCGAGTTGAGCTTTAGCTGCGTTGACCATCTTGCCGGCAGCCGGCCGCTCTTCTTTGGAAAGCGTGGCCATCCCGCGCATCACGAGAGTCAGCGAACCGTTGGGGCCAACGAGACGAGCCTTGAGGGCTTCGAGTTCAGCACGGGTACGGATTTGCCCAGCGGCGTCGGCCGCCTCTTTGAGCGCGCTGTCGAGTTGCGACTGCATGGGGTTAAAGGTGTGTCGGACGAGGCCCTCTTCGCAAGCGAAAGCACCCTAAAACAGCGAGACCCCGGTAACCGGGGCCTCGCGAAAGGGCGATGAGCCGACCGGCTTAGGCCAAAGCGGCCTTAGCCTTACCAACAATCGCTTCGAATGCAGGAGCGTCGTGAATGGCGAGCTCGCTGAGATTCTTACGGTCGAGGGTGATGTTGGCTTTCTTCAAGCCAGCGATGAGGCGGCTGTAAGTAATGCCGAGAGGACGGCAGGCAGCATTGAGACGCACGATCCAAAGCTGACGGAAGTCAGTCTTCTTTTCGCGACGGTCGCGGTAAGCGAACTTTTCAGCGCGCTGAACAGCCTCCATCGCATGGAGATAAAGGCGTGATTTACTGCCAAAGTAACCTTTGGCACGTTTCAAGGTCCGCTTGCGGCGGGCCTTGGTGTAGGGAGCGTTAGTAACGCGAGGCATGTTATATGTGTGGTTTAGTTTCTCGAGCCGGCGGGTCGCCTGGGAGTGTCACCCGCCTGACTGCGAAATAGATTAGCCGAGAGCCTTAGGCCCAAGGCATGGAAATTTTCATGGACTTCTCGAAGCCAGAATCGACGCGCTTCGATTTATTGGCACGACGGCGTTGTTTGCGCGACTTGCTGGAAAGCAGGTGGCGACCATTCGGTGAGCGGCGCATGACCTTACCGGTACCGGTAACCTTGAAGCGCTTGGAGATAGACTTGCGGGTCTTTTGCATGACAGAATGGTCGAACAAAGGGGGTTGAGGGGTACTTGTAAAGTGCGAATGTCTAAGGAAGCGTCAGGCCTTAGCCCCGAATCGAGCCCGTATCCTTGCAGATTTAGCCATTACCCCTACCCCTATAGCCGTATTCATCCCGCTAAACCCCCATGCTTACCCCCGGTAAAAAACCTAAACTTGGCTTTAAAGTCAGCGCCCTAGTCAATGGAGCACCCATTGAAACGACCTTCGCCAAACTCATAGCGGAAGGCCCAACGGCGGTCTCCGTCTGGATGCGCAACCATACCTCAAGTTGCGACAAGCAGTCTGTAGCCCTGGCTAAGCACGAGAAAGCCATCTTGAAGGCAGGCTATCGACTCATCGGCATCTCTCGGGATAGCTGTGCTTCGCATGCTAAATACGCAGCCAAACACGCCTTAAAGTACACCTTGGTCGCGGACCCCGAGGACCTGTTTTCGCAGGCCTTGGATGCCGTGATCGAAAAATCAATGTATGGTAAAAAATATCAAGGTCCTGCCCGGGCGGCTTATGTTTTTGATGTGACTGGAAAATTGACAGCCGTCATCGACAAAGTGGATGCAGCAGAGCACGGCAAACAAGTGCTCGACGTTCTAAAAAACGCCCACTGACCCTCATTACTCAATCTAGGAAACCGCTGGGTTCCCTTAATCCATGCTTGAATCAGGGCGTAGCGTTAAGGATAGTTAACCCAACACACCCCCAGCGCACCTGATGTCATTGCCTTTCCGTCCGACCGGCCCACGGCCGAAACCCACTCAGAACAGAGGCAATTTTAGGCGCGACCCAATGGATCGTGGTCCCAAGCGCAACGAACGTATTCGTGCGACTGAAGTCCGCGTGATTACCGCTGCAGGCGAAATGCTCGGAGTCATGCCAGTCGAAAAAGCACTCGGCCTCGCCAAAGAACAGGGAGTCGACTTAATTGAAATTGCTGGAACGGCGGTACCGCCTGTCTGCAAACTTATCGAACTGGGTAAGTTCCTCTACGAGGAATCGAAGAAGTCGAAGCACCAAAAACATACGGCGAAGATGAAGGAGCTGAAGTTCCGCCCGCGTATCGACACGCACGACCTCTTTATCAAAATCCGCCGCGCAGAAAACTTCCTCTACCACGGACATAAAGTTAAACTCGTTCTACAGTACCGCTACCGCGACCTAGAGCATGCTGAAATTGGCATTGAAACCGTGAAGCGCGTGATCGCTGAACTCGCAAATGTTTGTACCGCTGACAGCGTACCCAAGCGCACAGGCCGTAGCATTGTCTTAGGCTTAACTCCCCTTCAACAGAATCGCCGAAAGCTCGTCCACAACGCAGAACCGGGCGACGAGAACATGGAAGACGACTCCGCCGTGGCCGACGAGCCCGACGAGCAGTAAGACGACGAGCGCACCCATGCGCATCTTTCTCTTACTCGTTCTCGCAACGGTTGTATCCCGTGCTGACGAAATTTGGCTCGGAGAGTCCATGGCGCGGCTCGGGTTTTCCAACAACGCACCTGTGCGCGAAGGTCAAGAGGAGCGCTTTGAGCGAAATAATCCACGCACTGTTGTCATCGTCGAGCGAGACAAAGAGAGCATCACTATCAACGGCATCCGGATCGATATAGAGAGAGCCGTACGTGCGAAGGCGTATAAAGTCAGAGGACAACCTGACGTCATGCGCCTGACTATCGAACGCTGTGATTACGAGAAAGTTCTTGTTCCGCTTCTCTGGGGCCCGCCCACCGGATCCCGCAGACCACTGCGTATTGTTCTCGATCCTGGCCATGGCGGCGCTGATTCGGGCACGGTCAATTCAGCGCTCAATCTCCAAGAGAAAAATCTCACGCTCGATTTAGCCAAACGGCTAGCAATCTTGCTTCAACAAAGTGGCCACGAAGTTCTTTTAACGCGCTCGACGGACACCGCCGTCGCACTCACCGAACGATCAAAGTTTGCCAATCAAGTTAAGGCCGACCTCTTCCTCAGTTTGCATTTCAACGCAGGCCCAACAAATCGAGCTGCGGGCACAGAAACCTACTGGCTTACCCCCGGGGGACAGCACTCCACTAAAGACTCCGCAAACACAGGCTCAACAGCGCAACTCCCAGGCAACGACTACGATGCGCTCAATATTAACTTAGCCTACGAGATACAACGTGCACTGATTGCAGGCCTCGGCAGCAACGATCGCGGCACACGACGCGCTCGCTGGGTTGTGCTCAAAGACCTCAAATGCCCAGGCGTTCTCATTGAGTCTGCATTCCTTTCAGATATGACGGAAGCGCGCATTTACACGCAAGATGCAGCCCGGCAGCGACTCGCTCAGATAATCGCTGCAGGCGTTGCCGCTTACGAAGCTAAGTTAAGGCGTTAATTGCTTTCAGCATTTGCACTCAACGCTCTGGCATGAGAGAAAATAATCATGCACGCGGAAGAAACCCCACTGCCGATGGCTAGACTAGCTATACGATGGAGCGTTCTCATGCTTGGCGTCTCTCTATCGGTCGGCGCCTGTGGTGCGGTTTTCCTACATACACTGGAATGGACGACGAACGCTTTTAAAGCCCACTCTACCCTAGGGATACTTGGGCTTCCCTTATGGGGATTGCTCACGGTCTGGGCATATTCAACTTTCGCAGCCACCTCGGCAGGCGGGATCAAAACGCTTATCGAGCAGATTCGCGCGCCACAACCAGAGCCATTACCACGGAGTATGGCGCCTGCTATTCTTGGCGGCACACTACTTGCTCACTTGGGTGGTGCATCGGTTGGACGCGAAGGCACGGCACTGCAATTAGGCGGCGCCTGTGCGGACCAATTCTCGCGTTTTAGTAAACTAACGTCGAGTGAGCGACAGACGCTTTTACTCTGCGGGGTGAGCGCAGGTTTTGCCGCAGTCTTTGGAACGCCCCTCGCGGCTGCAATTTTTTCGCTCGAATTTATCAGGCGTCGCACCTGGCAATTCATTCCCTGCTTAGCCACTGCTCTGCTCGCTGACTGGACGGGTCAAAAATTCTTCGGCGTACACCACATGGATTATCACGGATACTTTCAGAGTGACAGTCTCACGACGACTACAGGGCTTGGTTGGGCTATCGTGCTGGGAGTTGCTTTTGGTATAGCTGCCAGACTTTACCTTAAAGCCGCCCGTGATAGTCGCCGTGCTTTCGCACGCATACAGAATCCATATTACCGTATACTTCTAGGATCATTCACCTTTCTCATCTTAATCCTCTGGTGGGATTTAAGTGCGTACACAGGACTTGGACTTAACAGTATTTCGGAAGCCTTCACACAGACGCCGCCGGTGTATTTCTGGATCCTAAAAATCCTACTGACGGCACTTTGTCTCGCCGCTGGATTTAAAGGCGGCGAAGTCACCCCACTCTTCTGTGTTGGCGCAACCCTCGGTGCATGCGTTGGTCCGTTCACAGGCTTACCCTTGGAAGTCTGCGTGGGCTTAGGCTTTGTAGCTGTCTTCGCTGGAGCGGGTGCTGTCCCGGTTGCAGGCGCAGCAATGGCATTCGAAATGTTCGGATTTGCGACAGGCACCTATGCGCTGGCTGCTTGTTTTGTGAGTTCACTCATAGCAGGCAAACAACGTCTTTACTCGGAGACATAAGCGGTGAGCGGGGCCGCTTCTAACCTTCCCCCGACCATGCCTTTATATACAGTAACACGATGCGCGTCGTGCTGTTACTCTTTGCGGCGATAACCATTCGTGCCGCCATCGACCCGGCTAGCGTGGTCGTCGTTTTTGCCGAAGGAGATCCTGAGTCTAAAAAACTTGCCGCTGAGTATGCCGAGCTCCGAAATATTCCGGCAGGCAACTGTGTTGGGTTAAAAATTCCTTCGAGTGAACGCGAAAGTCTTTCGTGGGAGGAATATTCAGGAACCATCCTGAATCCACTACGCTCGGCCCTGCTAGAGCGAAAATTTCTTACCGGTAAGCTTGCTTCCGGAACGGATAATTTAGGAAGGCAAAGTTTAACCTTAACGGAAGAGCCTCGCGTGCGGTGGATCATTCTTTGCCGCGGGCTACCTTGGCGGATTCACCGAAATTCGGGTGCAGATGGAAAAATGTTTGGCCCCTCACCCATCTCAGAAGCTGCCAGCGTCGACAGCGAATTATGTCTACTGGCCACCGAGGATAATGCCCCGAATGGCCCGGCACCAAATCCTTGGTACGGCCTAAGCGGGAACACCGACCCCAAGGAAAGTTCGCGTTTTATTCGAACGGCCCGACTCGATGGACCCACATTGGCTGGGGTTGAGCGTTCCCTCGGTCGTATGTACCAAGCAGAGAAACTTGGTTTGCGCGGCCGAGCCTACATTGATCAAGGCGGACCCTATGCCGAAGGTGACACCTGGTTCAGCCGGAGTGCAGGCGTCTGTCGCACCTTGGGGTTTCCCACTGACGTAGAGACCAGCAAAGAGGTCATGAGCACTGACGCTCGGTTTGATGCACCTGCATTTTACTTTGGCTGGTATACTCAGAAGCCCAAAGGGAAACTAGCGGAGCCTGGTATATTGCTCGCACCGGGAGCAATTGCTCTTCACCTACATAGCTTCTCAGGCCAAGCATTGCACGACCCTCTCAGCGGATGGACTGCGGCACTCGTTGAAGCAGGCGCAGCGCTTACTTTTGGTAATGTTGACGAGCCATACCTTACACTAACCGTGCGACCAGACGTGCTCATGCTCGAGTTAGCACAGGGCCACTGTGCTGGCGAAGCCGCCTGGAGGGCGACGCCCGTGATGAGTTGGATGGGCGTCATTATCGGTGACCCTTTTTATCAACCCTTCGCACGCACTATACCGCAGCAACTGGACGATCTTTCCGAGAAGCCCGACAACTTATCGATTTACGCATCTCTGCGTGCAGCTGAGCTCATGCGCAACAAGCCCGACGAGCGTAAAAAAATGCTCGTGGCCAGCTTCTACCAGTCACCCCGGATAGCGCTGCTTCTCGAAATCGCCCGTGATGCGATTGCTGCGGGGCAAGACATACCTTGGGACAATCAAGTGCTCAGCTACCTTCCACATGAAGATTACGGGGTCGTTTTAGAGTCTGCCCGGCTGTTGAAATCAAAGGGTAAAACCGCTCAAGCCAAAGGGTTATATGACCACTTGTTGAGCCGCTTGGGCGCTAATCCCGCAAGGGCCGAAGGCTTAAAAGCCGAAGCACCTCAATAAAGTCAGGCTTTACGCTTGCCAGAGGGGGTCTTGGCTGGCTTCTTCAAATCTCCTTTCGGCCCCTTGGCACATGCCAAGAGACTCTCCAAAAGGAAATGTTCACCCAACCAAACCCCGGACCCGTCCTCGCGACGACCGGGACACACAATAAAAAATAATATGAGTATCATGGAAAAACTGCTCGCTGAATCCGGTTTCGGCGCGCTCAAGGCCCACAGGGTCGTCAAAGGAAAAGTCATGGAAATCCGCAAAGATTTCGTCGTCGTTGATATCGGCGGCAAATCCGAAGGATTTATCTCCCACTCTGAATTCCCAGACCTCGGCGAAATTCAAGTTGGTCAAGATCTCGACGTTTACCTCGAGCGGCTCGAAACCAAAGAAGGCACACCTCTCGTTTCCTACGATCGTGCGCTCCAAATCCGTCGCTGGGAAAGCATTGAAGCTAATTGCGTCGAAGGCTCCGTGGTCCAAGGCCGCGTGAAATCGAAGGTCAAAGGCGGCTTAATTGTCTCCGTTGGCGTCGATGCCTTCATGCCTTCATCGCAGATTGATGTCACTCCCCCCAAGAATCTCGATGCGTACGTCGGTCAAACTTACGACTTCAAGATTATCAAAATTAACAAAGAGAAAAAGAACATCGTCGTTTCCCGTCGCGAGCTCATCGAAGAGCAACGTGCCGAGAAACGCCGCACACTACTCGAAGACGTCAAGCCTGGCACAATTCGCCGTGGCGTGGTCAAGAATATCACCGACTACGGTGCATTCGTGGATCTCGACGGTCTCGATGGCTTGCTACACGTCACCGACATGAGCTGGGGTCGCATTGGCCATCCTAATGAGGCCGTGAAGGTTGGCGAAGAACTGACCGTTATGGTCATTGAAGTCGACCGTGAGCGCGAACGCGTCTCGCTCGGCCTCAAGCAGACCCTGCCTAACCCTTGGGAAGGCATTGAGAAGCGCTTCCCTGTCGGTGCTAAAGTGCACGGCAAGGTCGTCAACTTGGTCGCCTACGGTGCCTTCATCGAACTGGAAACAGGCGTCGAAGGTCTCGTTCACGTCTCCGAGCTCTCTTGGACCAAGCGCGTCCAGAAGCCTTCCGATGTTCTTAAAGTCGGCCAAGAAGTCGATGCGATCGTCCTTAGCGTTAACACCGAAGAGCAAAAAATCTCACTCGGCGTTCGCCAGCTCGAAACGAATCCCTGGGAAATGGTTCGCCATAACTACCCTGTGGGCGCACGCGTCCGCGGCAAGGTTCGCAACCTCACAAACTATGGTGCGTTCGTCGAACTTGAAGAAGGTATCGACGGCATGGTGCACGTCTCTGACATGAGCTGGACTCGCCGGATCACGAATCCTGGTGACCATCTCAAGAAGGGTGACGAAGTTGAAGCGCTCGTTCTCGACGTCGATGTCGACCAACAGCGCATCTCGCTCGGCATCAAGCAGACGATGGAAGATCCATGGTCTGTCATTGATCGCACGTACCACGTCGGCGACGTCGTTAAAGGTAAGGTTTCGAAGATCGCCAACTTTGGCGCATTCATCGAACTCTCCGATGACATCGATGGCCTCGTACACGTTTCCCAGATCTCGGAAGAGCGCGTAGAAAACGTCAAAGACGCCCTCAAGACCGGCCAAGAAGTTTCTGCCCGCGTCATCAAGATCGACAAAGAAGAACGCCGTATTGGCCTGTCCATCAAGGCAGCCAATTACGACGCAGAGCGCCTCCAAGCAGAAATCAGCAACTACGACCGCATCAAGGGTCCTTCCACCGGTCCCGCCCCAACAGGCGGCCAATCCACAGGTGGCGGCTCCTTCGGCGGCGGAGACTTCAACAGTCTCGGCGACCTGCTCGACAAGGCTGGCAACTAAGCGTTCATCCAGCTCTCAACAAGACCCCAACGAAAGTTGGGGTCTTTTTTTGCACCCTTGAGCCAGAAGCCCTCAATGGCATACTTCCCGCATGCTTCACTGGGCCCAAGCCCTCAACTTTTGGCAAATTAGCCTTACCCTCTTCTTCGTTTCACTCGCGTTGTGGCTGTGGAGCTTATTCGGTCGACGGAAGCATCAGCAGCTCGCCCAGAATCGTCAGGCGATTCGTGTGCTTGCCGACGCGATTGCACCGCAACACGGGATCGAAGGAAATAAGGTTGCAGCACTACTCTCACGTGATGGCAGTGATACACTTCAGGCACTGCGCGTCGGTATTGCGGGCGCACAACGCAGGATCTCCATTGGCACGTACATTCTAGCTCACGACGTCGTCGGCCGAGAAGTCATTGCCTTACTAGCGGCACGGGCACGTACAGGCGTTGAAGTAAGACTGCTCATCGACGCAGTCGGTAGCCGCATGTTACCCAACTACCGATTAAAAGATCTACGCGCTGCGGGGGTACAAGTTGCACGATTTAATCCCGTACTTTCTTTACGCACACGCGGCTCAGCAAATTGGCGTAATCACCGTAAGATGGCTATTTTTGATGGCACCACCGCTATCATTGGAGGGCAGAACCTAGGCGGACAATACATTGGAAGTATGCCATCACGTCGACGCTTTCGCGATGCCTCCTTTCTTATTCAAGGGCCTGCTGCAAATCACCTTGAGCACGTCTTTCTGACAGATTGGTGCCAGGCACTAAACCTAGACCCCATCGATCTAAAGTCTGTACTCCGCGAAGAGGCACCACGGGTAGCCAAAGACCGTGCTGAGGTAATTGATTCTGGTCCTGATGCACAATCAGACCCTCTTTGGCAGGCCCTTAATCGCGCAATTGCCAGCGCGCGCACCTCGATTGATATCGTCACGCCCTACTTCATCCCAGACGCAGTCACACTGACTGCCCTCACCCGCGCGACACGTGAAGGTATTCAAGTTCGCATCATCGTACCGCGTAAATCCGATCATCGACTGGCAGATTTTGCCCGTCGTCCCTATTTACGCAAACTCGCCGAAGCGGGCGCAGAGATCCGCTTCTATGGCCCCAGCATTCTTCACACCAAACTGGTACTCATCGACAAAGTGAAGGCATTCATTGGCTCTGCGAATTTTGACATGCGTTCGTTTTTCCTTAATTACGAAATCACCGTGCTTGTTCAACAAAGCCAAGTCTGCACCGATATTTCAGGCTACATTGAGGGACTCGCTAAAGAATCGAAAGAGCCCTCACTGTCCTTGATCCGTGGCGCACGTACTTGGCGTGGGCAACAGCTTGAAAAGTTGGCACGACTTATCGCACCGCTACTTTAAGCCGAAACCAAGAAACTGCGCACGTGCGCAAAGAGGGTTTCGTTGGGCAAAAGAAAAGCGTCGTGCCCTGCATCGGTCACGATTTCTAAATACGCACCGCGCTTACCAGCAGCTGCTGTGATAGCCTTAACTTCTGAAGGCGGATAGAGCCCATCCGAAGAGAAGGCTACGGCCAGTACTGACGGGCCGTCTGGCTTAAAGAGTTTACCGGCTGTTGCCCTGCCTGTGAGGTCAAAACGGTCAACCGCACGGGTAATGCGAATCAATGCATTCGCATCGAAACGCCGTACAAAGGCGTCTCCTTGATGGCGAAGGTAGCTTTCAACCTGCCAATGAACCGCATCACTTGGTTTAGCACCCGGGACGGTTTCGCGAGCAAACTTCTTCTCAAAGGCTGCAGGCGAAAGATAAGAGATATGCCCAATCATGCGCGCCACAGCCAAACCGTCATCTGGACCTTCGCCTGACCGATAATGGCCACCGCGGTAACGTGGGTCGGCTAAAATAGATGCACGCGCAACGGCGTTTAAAGCAAGGGCCAGAGGGGGCTGACGCAAACCACACGCAAGAGTCACAATACGATCGACGGCTTCGGCGTGATCGACCGCCCAAAGCAATGCCTGCATGCCACCCTTGGACCCACCGACAACGGCATGAAGTTTTTTAATCCCTAAATGTTCAACAAGGCGGCGCTGTGCGGCTACAATATCGCTACAGGTGATTTCAGGAAAATCGCCGCCGTAAGGTTTGCCTGTAGCAGGGTCATTGGAAAGTGGTCCAGTTGAACCGCGACAGCCACCGAGACAATTCACGCCGATGACAAAAAATGTGTCGGTATCAACCATCTTGCCAGGCCCGACAAAAGCTTCCCACCAGCCAGGTTTAGTGTCTTCAGGGCTATACTTACCTGCTACATGGTGATCCCCGCTTAAGGCGTGCGGAATAAGGATAGCATTTGAGCGACTCGCATTGAGTACGCCGTAAGTTTCGTAACGAAATTCAAGTGCGGGAAGCGTGCCGCCCAATTCAAGCCGTAAAGGCGCCCCTAAAGTGACATCGCATGACTTCACAACGCCGACGGAGCGGCCGGGCGAAGCAATGGGGGTGTCATCCGTCATACCGTCAGCCAAGCCACACCCAGGCCTATTGGCAAGCATCGCCCGTGACATAAACTTTCAGGGGGATTCTAAGAAGGTTTGCCCCCCGTCAGGGCATCAACATCAGAGGAGGCGTGCACGGCGGACATTCCCACCCAGACGGCGACTGCTGTAGCAGCGAATCCCCTGACCGTTCGGCCTCAGCGGTAGAGACTCTCCGACAAAAGGGCCTCCGCATTACCGAAGCGCGTCGGGCCATGATTCGGACTTTAGCCTTATCCAGCATCCCGCTTTCCGCGGATGCATTACACCAGAAAGTAGGCACAGACAAAGTTGACCGCGTTACCGTCTATCGAAGCCTCGATGCTTTTGAACTCGCCGGCGTTGTGCAGCGCCACCCGTTAGAAAAAGGTCGCTCACTGTATGCACTCGCCGCAACCGACCACCATCACCACCACCTTGTTTGTCGGCAGTGTGGAAAAATTGAGCGATTAAGCAGTTGCGACACAACTGCCATCGAAGCTGCTGCTAAAAAACGCGGCTACACTCAACTGACGCACGTTTTAGAAATTTACGGACTTTGTCCTACCTGTTCCCATGGCTAATTTTCCACGTAAAGCATTCATCTTAGGCGCAGGCTTGGGCACACGCCTTAAACCACTGACAGATAAAACCCCTAAACCCTTATTACCGATCGCCGGGGAGCCAATGGTCATGCGTGCCCTTCGGCATCTCATTCGAGCCGGTGTAAACGAGTTTATCATTAATACGCACCACTGCGCCGAGGTTTGGACGTCAACTTTTCCAACGGGCGAATTTGAGACTGCCAAAATAACTTTTGTCCACGAACCCACGCTCCTGGAGACAGGCGGCGGTCTGGCTAACATCGCATCGTTGCTGAACGAAAGCGACATGGACTTAGTTATTTGGAATGGAGACATTCTCTCAGAATGCGATCTTCCCGCATTGTTTAACACCCATGTAAAGACAGGGGCAGAGTCGACACTCTTGGTGCGCAAAGAAGGGCCCAATCCAAACGTACGCGTGGACAATAAAGGCGTCGTGACTGACCTGCGGAATCGTCTCAACGCCAAAGGCGGAGAGTACCAATACACAGGCATTTGTATCGTCACTCGGAGCTTCGCACTTTCGGTGCCAGCTGTTGCTGAGTCGCTCGTTGAGCATTTCCTGCGTAGAGTCTCTGAAAAAGCCGGCAGCATCCGGGCTTATCTCGATTCGAGCAGCCAATGGGAAGACATCGGAACGCCCGAAGCTTATGAAGCTCTACGAAAGAAACTCGAGCCGCGCATCGCCGTTAGCCTAGAAGAGGCGGCTCACGGACTACGCTGCGACCTCATCGCAGGCGGAGAAATCGTCCGCGGAGGTTCTGCTCGGAAATTTGCACGATGCCAGTCGGCAACTCATGGCAAAGGCATCCTCTGCGTCGATGATGGTTCAAAACCTGAGAATCAATTGTATGGCCCGATCGCTCGTACATTGCGGGAGATAGGACTTAATGTGCCCAAGATACTTGCTGAAGATGCTGAACGCGGAGTTCTTTTACTCGAGGACCTCGGTAGCCAAGACTTACTAGCAACCACACAAGCGGCAACGTTCCCTTGGACGGCTTACGCCTCCGCAATCGAGCAGGTGGCTAAACTCCACCGGGAAGGCGCTGCGGCTATACAGACAGCTGGCATCACACTTTCTGAGCCTTTCTCCCCTGCCCTCTATCGCTGGGAACGTGAATACTTTATGGAGCATGCCACAGCGGGCGCACGGCTTGACCGCGGGGTACAAGATGAAATGGCCTCCCTTGCGACTGAACTCCTTAAAGACCCGGCGGTATGCATTCACCGTGATTTCCAGTCACAAAATATTCTCATGCACGACACTAGCGCATGGATGATTGATTTTCAAGGCATGCGACTTGGTTCTAGCTTCTACGACTTTGCGTCACTCGCTTTTGATCCTTACGTAAGAAGAGACGACATGCAGTTATGGCGTGTTGAAATCGAAGACCATGCTCGCGAGGTTTCGGAGTGGAAAGGCTCACGTGATGCCTTTACCCAACTCTTTACAACGGCTGCTACCCAGCGCCTACTTCAGGCCTGCGGTGCTTACGCTAACCTCGGACGTCGCCAAGGCAGGCCCGACTTCCTTGCACACCTTCCCCAAGGGTTAGCTCTCCTCGCCATCGCTGCTTCGCAATGCGGACGTCACCGTCTCGCAAACCTCGCTCGAGAACTCGCTGATCGCGCTCAGAAGAATAAAGGCAAGTGATCGTGTAACCATTGACGAAGACTAGATTCGTTGCGACGGACCTCTTCTTCGCGCCTACGTCTTTCTTCTTCGCGCTTGGCAACTTCTTCGTCTGTTGGCGCAGCCGCACGTACAACGCCACCAGCAGTGATGGGTGCACTACGGTCTTTAACTAAAGGCTGACCCACGGGCTCCTTAACGGCAACCGGACTCGGTACAGTTTGTGGACTACGCACGACGGGTGTACCGGTTTTTACCGCAAGACTATCGGCGATTTTTATCTCGGGGGTGCGCGGTGGAGTGATCGCCTTCGCTGCCGGCGGATTGAGTGTCTCTTTTAAATAACCTGAAGGTTCCCGAGGAGAATGGATGTCAACCTTAGCTGAACTCGCAGACTCGCGAGCTTGAGGTGCAGAAGGCTCTGAAAGTGACGTGGCGCGACTAGATGTAGATTCAGGCAAGGTTCTCGCTCCTGGGACGACAAGCGACGGGGCTGAGTTGCCAGACGCAGGTGTTCTAACTTGTGCCGTACTGACAGAAATACCGACGGAGCCAGATGTCGCACTACCTGAGGAAAGAGAGGCTGTAGCGACTGAAAGCGAAGGTGACGCGACTGTTGAGCCCGCCCTCGACACTTCGCCGGGTGCAATCTGAATAGCCACTGTCTGACCTTGGGCGGTATCGCGTACTTGAGCGCCATGTCCTGTATCCAAACGAAGGGGAGCGTTTGTATCACTCGAGCTCGCAGAATTACCCGCAGGAACGGTAACAGGAAGTGCGCGAGCACTACCGCTTGATGCTGATGCAGTTGCTGGCACCGACAGTGTTGGAGATTGTCCTTCACGTGCAGCCGCCACTCCAGTTGTGGATACGCCGCCAAGTTGCACATTATTTCCGTCCGACGCCGGAGAACTCAATGAAGCAAGCTGACCTAAACGTATGGGTGTATTTTTCTCAGGCGTACCGGGAGAACCCAGTGTAGGGTTTAAACCCGTGGAAGAACTTTTAACTGCGGATGACTGACCGCCGACATCGCCCAGTGACGGTGCAAGACCTGTACCAGAGGCAATGGCTGGACCAGGAACTGCACCTAAGCGTTGTGGGCTAGAGTCGACACCGCCAAGCGACGCACCCTTATCGAGAGCCAAAGCTGGCGAACGATCGATTGCTGGCATGGGCAAGCGAAGGGGTTGGCGTAATGGGTCGGCGGCAATGGCAGGCTTTACGGGTACAACCTTTGCCGATGGTGCAGAAGACGGTACGGATAAAGAGTCTTCAGGTGATTTTTTAACTTCAGTTGCAGTAGGATTTTTGGGACGAGGGATGGAAGGCTCAGAGGGTGCATCCGCAGGAACGCTCACAGGTTCTGGCGGTGGGCCTCTATCAGGCGAAGTCGCCCCTTCACCCCAACCACCATACGGCACACCGTCCACCGGTGATGGTGGCGACATGCAACAACCAGCGAGTGCCAGGAGGGCCGCCAGACTTAACCATGGACGGCTCTGGTACATGATTCCTTAACGTAATAAAGACTGCAAAACCCCAACCATCGGCTGGGCAAGTCCGCCGTCAGTACGCGCATTGACGGTAAACTGGGCTACTTGAGGTGCAGGGTATGACTTTTCAACAATCACTTGTTGAACACCCCCTGCGTTACCTTCGTTAAATGCTAAACGTAGACGTTCAGCAAATGCATCAAATTCTAACGAATCGCTACAGCGCTGAAGAAGTCGTCCGGAAAGATCTTGTGCATCTAAGCCGCCGCGAACGATGTCGCTCGATAATGCATTGGGACGTTCACCGGGATATTGATAGCGAGCGACCAGCTTAACTTGGTCAGCCGCGATTGTGCGCATACCTAAAATAAAATCGAAGTCGACGTTGGCGCGGAGCTGATTGAAGCGCTTACGTGTGGCGAGGTCCATCGGCAGGCGACGAAAAAAACGCTCGGTGTTAAGCCAAAGCGAAACGCTGGCATCGGAACAATAAGCCATGGTTGGAAGCTCTTCCGTTAGCTCAACTTGGCCCGCAGCCAATGCGAGACAGTTACGAATTTCTTGACCGATGCAGGGCGTGACCGGATCACCTTCAAACTCTACCATTAAAATGGCAGCGTTCGCCGTCACGCCGAAAGTAAAAAAACCGCCTTGAGGGTCGAGGTAACGACCATCGGCGTAACGAATCATCGCTCGGCTACGACTTAAGTCCGTAGAAACAACTTCTCCCGAACGAAGACTGGCGCGAATCTGTGCGGATAAGCGCGAGAGTGCAGCCTCGGCTGCGACGGGATCGTTAATTCGAAAAACCAGTCCGCATATAACTACAGGGCGGCCTGTCTTTCCAGCGGTGACGCGGATTGGAAATTTAGCGAAAGCAAAAACCTCCGAGTTAGCATCCATACCATGACCCACTAAGTCTTGGAGCGCTTGCGTTGCCACGGGTCCGCCCACCCAATCCAGCCATGCTGAGAGCACGGGGTCGGCTTTCGAAGTGACGGCAACCGGTACGACTTCAGATTTAATTGGCTGTGTCACCCCTGAGGCATCACTGGCAACATGCTTAGCACGGATAGGGGCTTCGGGACGAAATGTGAGTACCGCAAAACTGTCACCCGGAATTAATCGGGTCTGATCTTGTGGCAATGCGCCAAAGAGCGTCGCACCCCTTGGCCAGATTAACCAGGCGACAATAACTGCAACCAGCGCTACGGAAAGGCCGACAATCGCAGCCCGTGAAGACGAACCAGAACCGCCTGTGGCCATCGCATGCTTAGGTTCATTGCCCTTCAAGAGCGCAACGTTGAAGCCAATGACTAAGGTCACAGCGAGAGGGTCGAACACGAGAACGAGGACAACAATGAGCCATTTGACGACGTCGTCGGCAGTGACATCAAACGCACGTGCAATAAACCGGTAAGTTCCAATGTCGGAGCGCTGAGTCAGTTGATCGAGTTCGTCTTTTTCCTTGGTCAGCTTGTTGATTTCTTTCTGCAACGACTCGACCTTGTTCTCACCTGTATCTGCACGCTTCCTGCTTTGTGCATCCAGTGCAGCAAATTTTTCTTCTGCAATAGTCACGGCCTGCGTACCCACCTTATTTATTTCCAGGGCTTCTGCGTCTAATTTTTGCAAATCTTGGCGCAACGCGTCATCAACCGTTTTCATTTCAGCCGCAATGGACGTCGCTTGCTTGAGCTGCTCGTCGCGCAGGCGCTCGATGCGAGCACGTGCACGATCGAGGTCAGCTGCGATCGCTGAGCGTTCACTGAATTGCTGATCGCGAAGGTCTTGGCCCTTACGGACGCCGTCTGAAAGGTTCAAGAAACCGCTATTACCCTGCTGGGTATAAGCATCAACGGCACGATCAAGAACTTCGACGCGTTTCAACAAGCTCGCAATCGTGGCCTCGTCAGCTGCCACAGACTTCGTCAAGGCATCTGCTTGAGCCGAATTACGCTCTGCCGAAGCACGGGCTGCTGTCGCGCGGCGCTCATTGGCGGCGGCACGGGCTGACTCAATGCGGGCGAGACCTTGCGACAAGGTATCACGCTCAAAAGCCACGCGCTCTTGAGCACGGGTTAAGTCTTCACGACTGATCCCAATGGACTGATTGTTTACGCCGCGCGAAGCTTCGATCAGCGCTTTTTTGTCTATAATTTGAGCCTCAATGCTGCGGATTTGGCTTTCGGCAGCCCGCAACCCTTGATTTGTCTGCTCGTAAGCGCGCGCAAGGTAACCGTAATTACCGAGCGAAGTGATACCGACGAGTACAACTAGGGCGATTGTCAGGTAACACTTAAGGGCAAACTGAATGGTCGCCCAATAACGGTAGAGGAAGGAAGCTGCGACGAGCTTTCCTACCTCAAGCGTGGCAGCCATAATCATCACGGGCCACTCAGACCCTGCAAAGAGAAGGCCTAATCCGCGAACGGAGAAGAAGGCAGAGCAACCAGCGATAAGGAAGGCAGATACTCCTATGACGAGTGGAAAGCCTGAACGGGCAGAGGGAGTAGAGTTTTGGCTCATGGCCTACCCTACCCCACCTCAGCCATGTCTGTAAAGCAGAGATAGCGTTACACTTATGTCACTTTAGGGCTTAACCGTGCACCTTTTGGTCTAAGAAACTGATGACTTCATCCTCCGTCATTCGAACCTGCTCCAACGTGTCACGGTTACGAACGGTCACACCAGCGTCCTTTTCCAAGGTATCAAAGTCGACAGTGATGCCATACGGTGTGCCAATCTCGTCCTGGCGGCGGTAACGTCGACCAATAGCCCCTGCCTCATCATAAAATACATTGAATCGACGTTGTAGGCGCTGGTGCAAAGCCTTCGCCCGCGCGACTAATTCAGGCTTATTCTTCAGCAGCGGGAACACCGCTGCTTTGAAGGGTGCAATGCGCGGAGGTAATCGCAATACGGAGCGCTTCTCACCTTCGACTTCATCTTCATGGTAAGCTGTAGCCAACAAAGCCAAGAAGACACGGTCGACGCCAACCGAAGGCTCAATGACGTGTGGAATAAAACGCTGCTTCGTGGCCTCTTCGAACCAATCAAGTTTCTGCCCGGAAACGTTGCTGTGCTGGGTTAAATCGAAGTCACCACGTGCGGCGACACCTTGAAGCTCCTGCACGCCAAAAGGAAATTCGAACATGATGTCCGTGGTTCCCTTAGAGTAATGTGCTAATTTTTCTTTAGGGTGAGCGTAAAGCGAAAGCTTTGCGCGCGGGATGCCAATGGACTCAAACCAAGCCAGGCAGCGTTCGATCCATTCTTGATGAGAGGCGCTCCAATCGGCTTCAGGTGAAATAAAGTATTCGATTTCCATCTGCTCAAACTCTCGAGAGCGGAAGATAAAGTTGCGCGGATTAATCTCGTTGCGGAAGGCTTTACCAATCTGCGCGATACCAAAAGGTATCTTTACGCGGCCAGTATCGACGACGTTCTTAAAGTTAATAAAAATACCTTGGGCAGTTTCAGGTCGGAGATAGGCGACAGCAGATGCGTCCTGCATCGCACCTACGTGCGTCTGAAACATCATATTAAAGGAACGCGGCGGTGTCAGGCTTCCGGGTTTTCCAGTGGCCGGTGAAGGAATCTTTTCAATCTCGTCGGGCTTCGCCTCTGTAAAGTCGCGAAGCACAATCGGTTCGAGCGCACCCTGTTTAGCCAACTTGCGCTTCATGTCATTGGCAGCCTCCTCGGCCTTCGTCTGCATGGATTCATCCTCCAGCACCGAAACATAGCCGATGGTTTCTCCCGCCACGCGAACGGGGGCAAAGAAAAGTTGGTCTGCGCGGTAACGCATTTTAGACTCCTTACAATCAACCAATGGGTCTGTAAAATTCTCTACATGCCCAGAAGCCTTCCATGTTGTTGGATGGTGAATAATCGAAGAGTCGAGACCAACGATATCATCGCGGCGGTGCACAAAATCCTGCCACCATGCTTGCTTGATGTTATTCTTCAATTCGACGCCCAATGGGCCGTAATCAAAAAAACCGTTGAGTCCGCCATAAATGTCGGAAGACGGGAATACGAAACCTCGGCGCTTACAGAGGTTAAGAATAGATTCCATGAGCGTGGATGCTTCGGCCATAAAAGGGTACACAAACCTTCCCAACACCTCGCCCAATCGGCAAGCCTCGATTGATTTAGCGAGCTTGGCCCTCGGGTAGTGATGCCCGTAGTTTTTCAGCCGATTGCCGACATTCGATGGAAAAATGGCGGATCGATTCACCTTCTTTATCCGGCCACTCAATAAGTTCGCGATCTAAACTGTCCAAGGCGGCTTCGGCCATTCGTAATCCCTCTCGCAAATCAGCTAAATGGGTTTGGGCTACGCCGAGAGCCTCTGGTCCAACAATTTGCTCAAGCCGTTCAACTGCCAACCGAAGTCGGTTTGATTTTACCGTTAAGCCACTTGGCGTTGCTGCGATCCCGTGTACCCGTGATTCAAGTCCGGCCAGATCCTGCATGAATGCATCAACTTTAAGGCGAAAGTCTGTAGCCGCCAACTTCTGCACTAAAGGAACAACCTGAGCCGCAGCCATCTGGCTGTCGCAAAGTTGCCAAGGCAACTCATCAGAGCCTCCAACCGCAACCTGACGCGGACTTCCTGGCGACCAAACTAAATCAACTTCTAGAAAACCTGACGCAGGGTTTACCGGTACAAATTGTACACGCAAACCTTGCTCAATCCTTTCAAACATTGCCGACAACGAAGGGTCTTTAGAAATATCCAAAGAAAGTATAATCTCGGGACGAATCTTTCCCGATTCGCCATCGACCCATAAGCCAACTTTAGTCACCCGACCCACGATTACACCTTTAAGCCGAATCGAAGATCCAACGGCCACCCCATTGACGGAAATTTCAGGCCGTACAACATAACGGGCGTAAGGGACTTGTGCCGCCCGCCGCGCAAAGTAAAGTAGCGAAACAATGGCAACCGTAGCGGTTGCGATTACCATAAAACCCCAAAGGCGCCAGCGCCTTAAGTGGTGGCTTGCGGGTAGCTGCCTAGCCATTTGACGTTCTCGCAGCGCTTGGCGAGGTCAGCAACTGCTTCCTGAACAGCGGGTGAATCCCAATGCCCAGGAAAATCGATGAAGAACTGATATTCCCAAGCTTGTCGACGACTTGGGCGAGATTCAATACGCAGCAAATTAAGCCCGCGTGAAGAGAAAGTGCTTAAAGCAGCCTGGAGCGCGCCGGGCTCATGTCGCAAGGTCACAACAATGCTGGTTACCTCATCCTTTGCGCCAGAGGGATTCGCCTTGGGGCCAACAACGAAGAAACGTGTGGCATTGTCACGACGATCCTGGATCGCACGCACCAAAACAGGTACACCACGAATTTCGGCAGCAGAAGCTGCGGCGACCGCCGCAGAGGTCGGATCTTTGGCTACCGCTTCAACGGCAGCAGCGGTACTGGATGCGTCAACTAGTTCCGCTTGCGGTAAATTACGCGCTAACCAGTTCCGGCATTGAGCTAGCGCAATATCTTTAGAAAGCACCCGTTGGACTTTATCCAATGGCCCTTGGCCGACTAAACAGTGCTCCACGTCGAGCGTAACTTGTGCAATAACTTTTAAATCAGATTCAGCTAAGAGATCTAAAGAATGACTCACAACGCCTTCGGTTGAATTTTCAACAGGGACAACGCCGTAGGAAGCTTCGCCACGCTGTACGGCAGAAAAAATGTCATCCAACGTGCGCAAAGGCGCCACGGGTACGCTCGATCCAAATACGCGTATTGCAGCTTGTTGCGTGAACGAGCCTTCCGGACCTAGGTAAACAACCGGTGCGTGCATTTGCGCACCAATAGACATTGAAATGATTTCTCGGAAAACCGCCCGGACGCCGCTCGAGGGCAATTCCTTCGAGGCAGATACGAGACCTGCCAAGACCTGCTCTTCTCGGTGGGGAGCGTAGATGGCAGCCCCGGCCTGAGCTTTGGCTTCGCCGATGGCACGCGCTGTCCGCAAGCGCTCAGAAAGAAGGCGAAGGATTTCGCGATCAATACGGTCTACTTCCTTACGATGATCGTCTAAACTCATGACTCAGTTGAAGAAGGCGCTCCGCCTTCTTCGGATACTAATCCTAAATCTGATTCTTCGACGGCGACAGGAGCCGTCGCACGGGTAATCCATTCAGAAATTTGTGCAGGCGAAAGCACGTCGGAAGCAGGCAATTCTCCCAGCGAGCGTAAACCCGAGAAGTCTAAGAACTTATCAGTGGTTCCGTATTGCAAAGGACGACCGGGTAAATCTGCACGACCTGTCACCGCGACCAGTTCGATTTCTTGCAGACGAAGGAGTGCGCTCTCAATGGAGACTCCGCGGATAGCTTCCATCTCGGCCCGCGTTACGGGCTGACGGTAAGCAACAATCGCCAAGGTCTCAAGCGCTGCAGACGAAAGGCGCTGCGGGCGCACTTCGCCGCGCAACAAACGAACCCAGCCTGCATAAGCTGGTGAGACAACAAGGCGGAACCCTTCAGGCCCCTGAAGCACGCGACACACGTCATTGGATTCGCGCAACTCGGCATCCAACTGCTCCATCGCTTCGCGAATTTGTGTCGCTGTCACTAGCGTGGGAACTTGATCAATAATATCCTGGATGACCTCTTGAACGGGTGCGGTTTCTTGGCCGGCAAGGGAGTCAGTGGTAGCGGAACCCGACTCTGCATCGGGTAGCACCGCACGGCGTTCGTCGTGGTGACGTTGCACGACTTTCTGGATGTCCTTAATGGAGATAGGGTCCGATGTGGACAAAAGGAGCGACTTAAGGACGCGCTTGAGGTTGAATTCCACGGGAAAAACGAGTTGGGTTAAGGGAGACGCGACCGTAAGGTTCGCGTGTACAAAAACTGATGTCGGCTTTGCCGACTGTCCACCGCAGAATCTTCACAAACTTATGCCCGACCCCCAAGCCCAACGCCGCTACTCTTCACCTGTTGTTGACGGCCCTGACCGCGCCCCCAGCCGAGCCATGCTCCGGGCCGTAGGCTTCTCGGAGGCCGATTTTACAAAACCCGTCGTCGGGGTGGCCTCAACTTGGTCAATGGTAACGCCCTGCAATATGCACATCGACCGTCTGGCCACTGAGGCGGCCAAGGGAACTGAGACGGCCGGCGGCAAATCGATTATTTTCGGCACGATTACCGTCTCAGATGGGATTTCTATGGGCACGCAAGGTATGCGGTACTCCCTCGTTTCGCGTGAAATTATTGCTGATTCAGTTGAAGCAGTGGCAGGTGCGGAAGGGTTCGATGGATTGGTCTGCATCGGTGGCTGCGATAAGAATATGCCTGGGTGCGTGATCGCGATGGTTCGCTTAAATCGTCCTTCAATTTTCGTCTATGGCGGAACGATTGTACCCGGTCTTCATCACGGAAAGCCCGCTGATATTGTGACAGTATTCGAAGCCGTTGGACAACATGCGGGCGGCAAGATGACTGATGGCGAACTCAAAGAAATCGAATCGTGTTCTATCCCTGGCGAAGGATCCTGCGGCGGGATGTATACTGCAAACACGATGGCCTCAGCTATTGAAGCTCTCGGCTTAAGTCTCCCAGACAGCTCCGCGCAGTTAGCAAATTCTAAAGATAAACTTTCCGACTGTGCACGCTCGGGCGCTGCAGTGGTTGAGTTACTGCGTCGTGGTATTCGCCCTTCGGACATTCTCACCAAGGAATCTTTTGAAAACGCTATCACGGTGGTGATTGCCTTAGGCGGATCAACCAACGCTGTATTACACTTAATTGCTATGGCGCACAGTGCCGGCATTTCCGTAACACTTGAAGACTTCGAGCGCGTGGGTCGACGCGTCCCTGTGCTGTGCGATTTAAAGCCAAGTGGTAAATACAACATGGCTCACTTTGTCCGCATCGGCGGACTTCAGCCCCTGTTACGCCAATTACTCGACGCCGGACTACTTCATGGGAAGTGCTTAACTGTCACCGGAAAAACCATGGCAGAAAATCTAGCAGACGTAAAACCGTATGCAGCAAACCAAGATGTCGTTCGCCCGATGGATAATCCAATTAAGAGTGACAGCCATTTGCGGATTCTTCGCGGCAACCTCGCACCCGAAGGCTCGGTTGCTAAAATATCTGGCAAGGAAGGCTTAAGCTTTACGGGCAAAGCCATTGTCTTCGAATCTGAGGAAGCAAGCCTGCGCGGTATCCTTGATGGTGTCGTCAAAGATGGGCACGTCATTGTCATCCGCAATGAAGGACCCGTTGGCGGACCTGGCATGCGTGAAATGCTTGGACCAACGAGCGCCGTCATGGGTAAAGGTCTGGGCAAGACGGTTGCCCTCGTTACCGATGGACGTTTTTCCGGGGGTAGCCACGGATTTGTGGTCGGCCACATCACGCCCGAAGCTGCGGTCGGAGGACCACTCGCCCTGGTACATGACGGCGATACCATCACTCTGGATGCAGTACGTAACGAAGTTAATCTCGAGGTGTCCGCAGAGGTGCTCGCCGCCCGCCGTGCGAGTTGGAAGCCAGCACCACCACGCGAAACACGCGGGGCGCTCGCTAAATATGCCCGCCAAGTCTCATCGGCGTCACTGGGTGCAGTGACCGATCGCTAACGTTAGACGCGAACAAGCTTGATCGGGAAAGTCCGGCCCGAATTCCACTGGGCGACATAGATAGATTCTTCGTTATCGATGGCGACGCCGTGGGGGAAATGGAAAGGGTTGTTCGCAGAAGTGGTCACCTTCTGCAGAACGCCATCTTTGTAAACAGGCGCATCACCGCCGACATTCGAAACGACTTTAAAATCAGCATCGAGGACAGAAATGAGTCCAGCTGTACCTGGTGGGATTGCACAATTCGCATTGAGCGAAATCTGTGGGATAAAACTATGTTTACCGTGCTGCGTTACAAAGCAGGGGAAGCAATTAGCGAAGGAGAACTTTGCGAGTGGCTTACCTTCGAGATCGAAACGCTTGATGGCGCTCTCTTGTCGTGAAGCGACATTGAAGTAAGACTTACCCGAGCGACTATCCACGCTGCCACCATGACACGTCGCAAGACGTGCCAAGTCATTTCCTGGTAAATGATTACCACCAAAGACAGAGATTTCTTCACCTTTGGCACTGTAGCGCGTGATCTGTGAAGACCCGTAGCCATCCATCACGTAAAATTCGCCATTCGGGGCAACGGCAACATCCGTTGGGCAATACCCGACTTTAGGATCAACATAACGTCCACCTTTGGGCCGCCCTAACTCCAAGAGAACTTTGCCATCAAGGGTGCACTTAAAGACCTTTCGGCTATTCGTGTCGGTAAGGAATAAAAACTCTGTGCCATTTTCATTCGCAAGGGTCATACCATGAGCCCCTGGGAATTTCTTCTCCCACGTCGTCAGTAATTTACCTGAACGATCGTAAATCATCATGCTGTTTGCGGTGTCTGTATTAAACAGAAAGATCCGACCTTTTTTATCCTGCACCATAGCATGACAGTCATTGACGGTGCGGCCCTCCGTCTTGCCCCAACCTACAATGGCACGGTAGCGGAAATCACCTTGGCCAAGAATATCAGGGTGCGCATCACCATCAGCCGCCCATACGCGGCGGGCAAAGAGACCAGAGACAATGGAGATGGTTGCGAATTGTCCAAGAAACCGACGTCGGGGTAATGGAGTGGGCATAACGTAGGTTTATAGATAAAGTTGATTGGGATTCCAGCGAGAACGCTTGCCAGAAACCCCAGAGCAGGGATGAATCAAGGGGATGGCCGACGCGTTCGACACATACCGTGAACATTTCTTGGCAGCCCCGAACGCCGAAATGTCTTTCTGGATTGATTTCAGCCGTGCGCGCGTGCCGAAGTTGAGCCCATTGGTTCGCGAAAAACTCGAGTCGGCACGTAAAGAAATGGAAGCCCTGGAAGCCGGCGCCATTTCTAATCAAGACGAACAGCGCATGGTCGGTCATTATTGGCTACGCGACTCTAGCCGAGCGCCTACAGCTGCTATGGCTGAAAGCATCCGCAAGACGATTGAATCAGTCCGGCAATTTGCAGACGATGTACACACAGGAAAAGTTAGCGGGTCTGCTGGCAAGTTTACCGATTTGCTCTGCATCGGCATTGGTGGCTCTGCCTTAGGTCCTCAGTTCATCTCCGATGCGCTCGGCGAATCGAACGACAAACTCCGGCTCCACTTCATCGACAATACTGACCCTGATGGATTTGATCGAGTTTTCGCAAAACTGAAAGGCCGACTCGGAAATACCCTAGTTGTGGTCATGTCAAAGTCCGGCGGCACACCTGAACCGCGTAATGGACTCCGTGAGGCTGAAGGACAATGGCGAGCAGCTGGTTTAAATTTTGAAAAACATGCTATCGTCGTCACAGGCGAGGGCAGTGAATTGGATAAATATGCCGCAAACTTTTTGGCCCGCTTTCCGATGTGGGACTGGGTCGGTGGCCGCACGAGTTTATTCGGACCCGTTGGCTTAGTGCCTGCCGCCCTTCAAGGCATCTCGGTAGATGAACTACTCCAAGGAGCCGCGGAAATGGATGCGTGGACTCGGGAATCAAATCCTGAGCGTAACCCTGCCGCTCAACTTGCACGTAGCTGGCTGCACTTAACGGATGGAAATGCGAAACGTGCGATGGTTGTTTTGCCTTACAAAGATCGACTGGTACTTTTTTCGCGCTACCTCCAACAACTCGTCATGGAGTCGCTCGGCAAAGAAACCGATCGCTCAGGGAAAGTTGTGCACCAAGGACTAACCGTTTACGGAAACAAAGGCTCAACTGACCAACACGCCTATATTCAACAATTGCGCGATGGCCCTGACGATTTCTTCGCCGTGTTTATTGAAGTTTTACGCGACCGCGATGGCCCGTCCCCTGACGTTGAGCCCGGCATCACGAGCGGGGACTATTTACAGGCCTTTCTGTTAGGCACCCGGGAGGCACTTTCCGCCCAAAAGAAGGCCAGCCTTACCCTAACGATTAACCAGGTTGATGCTCGCTCGATAGGCCAGCTGGTTGCCCTATTTGAAAGGGCGGTTGGAATCTACGCAAGTATGCTGAATATCAACGCTTACCACCAACCGGGTGTCGAAGCTGGAAAGCGCGCCGCAGGGGAGGCGCTCCAAGTGCTCAAATTGATTCTCCAAAACCTCGCAAAGACCCCCGGTCAATGGCGCTCCGTACGGGCTATCACAAAACAGATAGGGCTTGAGGGGACGGAGGAAACGGTGTTCAAGATTTGTCTCCGCCTTTCAAGCAACGGCCGCTTAGAGTGCACACCGCACCCTGATCCAGCCGAAGCAACCTTCAGGCTTTAAAATACCCTCTCTACCCATGACCAAGTCAACTAACCTGGCCATCCGCCTCATCGCTATCACCGCATCCATCGCGAGCGGCGTTTTCGTCTACCTACTCTATGGCAAAGTAGACCTCGTGATGAAGCAAACCTCCTGCCTCGTCAAAGAAGGTGCCGGTAATGATTTCGATTCTCGCGTTAACAAAATCCCTTCCATCGTCGTCGCCCTTGATGCCAGCCGGGCAGTGGTCATCGAGCGCGATGGTACGATTAAAGACTTAATGGCTGATGTCGCCGACAAGAAGACGCGCATCGAAGAGCTTGGTAATAACGTCACCAAGCTCGAAGGTGAGAAAACAGACCTCACCCGCAAACGCGACGAACTCACTTCGAGCCTCGCGACAGTAACGAGCGAGCGCGATTCCTTTAGCGGCCAATTGAGTCAAACCAAAGAAGAGCTCGCCAAGAAGACAGAGCAGATTGCTGCGATGTTCACCAAAGAACAACTTGATGCCGAGATCGCTGCAAAGAATAAGACTGAGCTCGTTAAAGAAGATGTCGTGCGTAAATACGCGGCCCTTTACAATTGGTCGACCGCGCAAATGAAAGGCGAAAAACCCCCTTTCCCTAGCAACCCTACGTACGTCGACAATGGCAGCGTCCGTGTCGATATCGGTCCAGAAACCCTTAAGACCCGCGTCATTTCCATTTCGCCATCACAAGGACTCATCACCTTCTCAGTCGGACAAGATTCGGGTATCCGTGCTGAACAAGGATTCTCGATGCGTGTAAATGAAAAGGATGTCGGCAAAATCAGCATCTCACTCGTCGATAATTCATTCTGCATCGCCCAGATTCAACCTGGCAGCGACCTCGATGCTTTAGGCCGTGGCCAAGTGGTAACACTCGTGCCGTTCACGGGTAAGATTTCTGCTCGCTAAGTGTATGGCGATTCGCGTCGCACTTTTTGGTCTCGCGACAGTCGCCTTGTTCATCGTCACAGGCTGTGCGTCTTCGAATGAAGGCGGCACAGATAACTCTGACTTGCCTCAAGCGCAGCCTGCGAGCTGGGAAGGCGGCCTGCCAGGCATGTCCCCTGGAGGCCCTCCTCGCTAATGTCCGCTCCTGGCGCGCCGAAATCCGGCGGAGCCTTGTTAATGATTGCGACGCCGCTCGGTAATCTCGGCGACCTATCACCCCGTGCCCGTGAGGCACTCTCCACCGCGAACGTAGTTGCCTGTGAGGACACACGTACCACGGGAAAACTCTTCAAGCTTGTTGGTATCGAGGCGCGCCTCATCGCTTACCACGACCACAACGAATTGGAGATGGGTGAAGTACTCGCAGATCGCGTTGCGGCTGGCGAACGCGTCGCTGTGGTGACCGATGCAGGAACGCCTGGAATTAGTGATCCAGGTTTTCGTGCTGCGCGTGCGTGCGCACGTCGTGGACTCACAGTAACGTCTATTCCCGGTCCCTGTGCAGCCATTGCGGTACTCTCGGCTTCGGGTCTACCAACCAACGCCTTTCGATTTGTAGGCTTTCTTGCCCCCAAAAGTGCTGCACGCAAACGATTCCTGGAGACCGTCATAGCGGCAGACGAAACGGTAGTACTCCATGAATCTTGCCATCGGATTGATGCTTTTCTGGGCGAAATGCTCGAAGTACTTGGACCCGCGCGTGTGGTTTGCGTGGGACGTGAAGTAACGAAACTTCACGAATCAATTAAGACTGCTCCGCTCTCGGTGCTCGTCCCCGCGTTGCGCAGTGGCAGTCTGAAAGGTGAGTTCACGGTCGCCATCGCTCCAGCTGGCTTCGAACTCTAGTCGGCATAAGCCGTTGACCCCGTAGTCTGGCTGCATAACCCTGCACATGACATGGCAGGCTTTGATGACAATCTGGTTCGAGAGTATTTCGAATTGAACGGATTTTTTGTCCGCCAGTCTCGGAAGTACGCTGTGCAATCTCGACGCAAGCGGGCAGACGAAGAATCAGATTTGCTTGTTATCCATCCGTCGCCCAACCGAGAAATTAAGCCCGCCTTCCAATTATTTGCAGCCGATCTCGGCGGCATCTCTCGGGCCGTTGTTGCCATCAAGGGCTGGCACACTGTCAAAGCGGTGACCCCGGCAATGATTCGCAAGGGCGATCTCTTAGAATTTGTGCGCAAAGAAGCCGTCGAATCTGCTCAAGATGCTTTTGCGGATTTAGCCGAAAATGCGGGTCCAGATTTAGCCAAGATCCTCGTCCTCCCAGGGATTCCCACTCAAGAAGCTCAGCGCAATGAGAGCATTGCACTTCTTCGCGAACATGGGGTGGACCATGTTTTAACTTTCAGAACAATTCTCGAAAGTATGATTCAGCGCGTTGAGTCGAATCAAAGTTACGCTAAATCCGATAACCTTCAGTTGCTTCGTCTACTGCGTGTCTATGACATGGTAAAGTCTTCCCAGCTCGAACTCTTCCCTACCCCTCCGACACGATGAATCGACGTCCGATTGCCATGACCTGCGGAGACCCGGCGGGCATCGGGCCAGAGCTCATCGAGGCATGGCTCAAAGATAATCAAGGTCGAGAACTCAAGGTCGTCCCAATTGGCAATGCCCTCTGGATAAAAAGACTCGGGGTGTCAGGAATTTCCGTGGGCCCAAATGACTATCAAGCACACGCCGGCAAGCCTGACGAAGCTGGCCATCGCTTGGCACTTGCTGCCATGGAGCGTGCGGCAGAGGGCTGTATCAACGGAGAGTTTTCAGCCGTCGTCACCGGACCCATTAATAAGCATGGCCTTGCGTCGGTAGGCTTTAGTCATCCTGGGCAGACGGAATTCTTTGCAAAACAATGGGGCGGCGAGCCTGTCATGGCCTTCGCAGGCGGCAAGATGACTATCGCACTGGTAACGTGGCACATTCCCTTACGTGAAGTCGCCGACCACCTTAACGCCGAAAATATTCGCCGAACTATTTTAGCACTCGTGAAACTTCGTCAGAAACTTGGCGACACGAATCCACGTATCGCTGTCTGCGGACTCAATCCACACGCGGGTGAAAACGGCATACTCGGGAAAGAAGATGGCGCTCTCATTCAGCCAATCATCGAGAAGCTTTGCCGAGAGGGGTTAAAGATTACGGGACCACTTCCTGGTGACACCGCTTTTCATCGCCACCTGAAGGGCGAGTTCGATGGCGTTGTTGCAATGTATCACGATCAAGGACTCGGACCGCTGAAGACCGTAGATTTTGCAGAAGCCGCCAACTTGACGCTCGGGCTGCCCTTTGTACGCACCAGTCCCGACCACGGAACGGCTTATGAACTCGCAGGAACACAGAAGGCCGATCGCCGCAGCCTTGATTCTGCTATGCGTCTCGCCGAAAAATTGCAGGGATGAGAATTATTTTCTTTTTCATTCATTTATTTGCACTCGTTTACGCCGTCGACCCCGCCCAGCGAATTGCTTCTTTCTCGCCCGCAGCAACGCGTATCCTCGTTGACTTAGGTTGTGCTGAACAGGTCGTTTCTGCCACGCGCTGGTGCGATCTTCCCAAAGCCCACTCAGCAACGCGCACGTGCGATGCCTTTGAACCGGACCTAGAAGCTCTCCTTAAGTCAGGGGCAACTTTGGCCATCCTACCACACCTCGCAAACCCCCTCCTTGCGAATCGTATCCGCTCTGCCGGCATTCGTGCGATTATCCTCAGCGAGGAATCACCGGAATCCCCAGCCAACGACATTCGCATTCTGGGCGAAAGCACTGGTCGGATCAATGAATGCAAAAGGCTTTTAGCAGAACGCGCTGAACTTAAAAGTGAGACGCGCGGGAAGCGCGTGTTGATTGTTTGGGACGGCGTCTGTGCTGGACCACTTTCTTACCTTTCTTGGACTATCCGTGCGGCAGGTGCAGAACCTGCACCTCTCCAAGGGTCATGGCCGGTGTGGGACGTTGAAGAAGTCGTTCGCGGTAAACCTGACGCAGTCATTTTTTTACAAACCGACGGCCCTGAAAAGGTAGAGCTTGATAAAATAAATCTCGAAAAGTGGCGCAGTTCACCGGGTTTAAAATCAACCCCAGCGGCACAAACTGGCTCAATCTTTCACTTAAAGCCTAATTCCGACTGGTTGCCTGCATCTGGACAGCCAGAAGTCGCTAAAATCATCGCCGCACTTATCAGGAAATAAGGAGTGCCTAGTTGACCTACCGATACAATCGACTAGGGTCATAAGGAACATCTACTACCATGCGTTCCCTCACTACATTCTTCGGGTCTGCTCTTTGCGCCTTCGCGCTCTTAGCTGCCCCCGTTCAAGCTAAAGATAAGTCCGCAGGAGCACCTCCGGCAGCTGCTTGCAAGTGCACCGCTGACACCTGCAAATGCGAGAAAAAGGGCAAATGCAAATGCCCTGAAGCTTCTTGCACCTGCGATAAGTGCAAAGCGATTCGCGAAGGTAAGCCTGCCGCGCCAACACCTGCGCCTGCCGCACCCGCCAAGCAGATTTTCGAGCTTAATAACGACATTCAAAATCATTGCGGGAAGTGCGACAAGAAAGATGGCGACAAAGAGAAGCCCGCCACTTGCCCTACCTGCCCAAGCAAAGATCCTGCACCTGCTAAAGAAAGCATCAATCTAGACAACCATTGCGGCAAGTGTGACAAGAAGGACGACGACAAAGAGAAGCCTGCCGTTTGTCCGAACTGCCCTAAACCTGAAACGAAATAATTCGCTAACACGCGAATAAACCAAGGGCGACTTCGGTCGCCTTTTTTATTTTCAGAGCAATAGGGTGTGCCGTACGAAAGTTGGGAAATCTGCCTGAACAACTATTCCGTTTTCCTGAGCATAGGCATCGTCCCCTTCTTTAAAGGGCGCACCTGAACGAACCGCACAACTACGAATGCCAGCATTGAATCCGGCCTGCCAGTCGGTGCGACGATCCCCGACCATCCAACAGACCTGCGGGTCGAGTTGATAGCGCTCGATGCATTCTAAAATAAATCGTGGGCTCGGCTTTCGGTATACCGAAGGCTGGTCGGGGTGTTCAGGGGCAGCGCAGACATCAATAAAGCCAGGTTGGGGTAATTCGAGAAGTTCAAGCATCCGGGCGTGGCAGGCTTTATACTGTTCCCACGTAAATATACCCCGCCCAATGCCACTTTGATTCGTTAGAATAAAGAGCAGGTAATCGGCCTTCATACAGGCATGAAGAGCCTCCTTAACCCCAGCAATTAGGCTGATTTGGTCAGGTTCGCAGGTATGGTGCCCGTCGTGGACAAGGTTGCCGTCACGATCAAGAAAAAGAGCCTTCTTTAGAGTCATTATCTATCGGATAGCGGGGTGGCTAAGACGGCAAGCACGGGAAAGCGAACTTGACCGTGGGCGTGGCGGGGGTAGAACCGACCCTTAAACCGAGCGAACCATGGCAAATCCCAAACGTAAGCAATCTAAGCGCCGCAGCCGCCTTCGTCGTGGCCAAAACCAATTCCACGCCCCTAAGCTAGTCAAAGATGCCGAGTCGGGCGCCTTGCGCCGTCCTCACCGCGTTGACCCCATCACGGGCAAATACCGTGGTCGGCAAGTCTTGGACGCTGGCGCCTAATCTTTCGGGCCCTGTGCCCGCACCATGAGCGCACCTAAGGCAGGACATCGTATCGCCCTCGACTGCATGGGAGGGGATATGGGTCCTTCTGAAGCGGTTGCTGGGGCTGCGCTCGCTATCAAAGAAGGGTGCATCGGTCCTGACGATAAAATCATTCTCGTAGGGAACGAAGACATCTTACGCGTGCTCACGCGCGAGCATCGCATCAAAGCAAGTCCGCATATTGTTTACCGACACGCCGCAGGCATCATTCATTCCGACGATACACCGATGGGCGCCCTGAAAACAAAAAAGGATGCTTCCATGCTTGTCGCCTTGGATATGCTCAAAGCCAACGAGTGCGATGTCGTTGTATCGACTGGCAACACCAAGGTTCTTGTTGGCGCAGGTACCATCAAGGTGCGGCCAATGGAAGGCGCTGAACGTCCCGCTCTCGCCGCCATCATGCCTCGCCGCGACGGGCATTTCGTCATGCTTGATGTTGGCGCAAACCCGGAAGCTAAACCGGAGCACCTCGTGCATAACGCCGTGCTCGGATCTATTTACGCACAATCAACTCTTGGGATTGCTCGACCGCGCATTGGACTGCTAACCGTTGGCACCGAAGAAGGCAAAGGTGGCGACCGTATCAACCGGACTCACACCTTACTCAAAGCCATGGGCGACCGGATTGCCTATGTTGGACCTGTGGAAGGTTTTGATATTTTTGGTGACGTCTGTGACGTCGTTGTAACGGATGGATTTACCGGTAATATTATCATCAAGACATTGGAGGGCATGTTCTACATGGTCCGCGATATGATGGGCCAGAAAGTGAAACGTAATCCTGTCTATCTAGCGGGCGGTATCGCCATGTTCCCTTTACTCCGTGAACTCAAAGGCCACCTAAAGCCCGAACGTTACGGCGGCGCACCTTTACTCGGACTCGGCGGCCTTGTCATGAAAGCTCACGGCTCAAGCAATCGCCAAGGCATTGCGAGCGCGATTCGACTTGGACATGAAGCCTTGGGCCATAGCGCCAATGAACGCATGCTGGCAGCACTTGCCGAAGCAAACGCGGTTATCGCTGCTACCCCCCAAGCCTAAAAGGGTTTTTTGTTCCCTTTAGAGGGTAAAGAGCCTTGTCTCTAGAACGTCGATGAGTGCTTTACCATCCGTCCTTATTCGGAGCCTCGGCGTACATACGCCAGCTCGCAGGGTGACCAATGAGGAGCTTTCCTTGACGGTGGAGACTTCGGACGAATGGATTCGCACCCGCTCAGGTATTGGCGAGCGACGGATTGCCGCCGCGAACGAGAACCCATCCGACATGGGTGCGAAAGCAGCAGCCCAAGCCCTCGAACGTGCTGGGCTTAAACCAACCGACATCGACCTGCTCATCGTGGCAACGATGACGCCGGACCTAACCTTCCCTTCGACGGCTTGCCTTCTCCAATCTAAACTCGGCCTACGCACAGACATCCCTTGCTTTGATATTTCCGCTGCGTGCTCAGGCTTCATCTACGCACTCCAAGTCGGTACCGATATGCTACGCGGTGGTCACTACCGCCGTGCACTCATTATTGGTGCAGAAAAACTCTCGAGCGTCGTCGACTGGAAGGATCGCTCTACGTGCGTGCTGTTCGGTGATGCCGCCGGCGCAGCAGTGATTGAGACATCCGATCAACCCAATGTTGGCGTTCTTGCCAACCTGCTAGGCGCAGACGGATCGAACGCTGAATTGCTGTATGCAGTTGCCGGTGGCTCCGCTAAGCCTGCGTCCGCTGAAACCGTTGCTGCTGGCGAACATTACTTGCGGATGAACGGCAAAGAAGTGTTCAAGCTCGCCGTGCGCGTTATGGCGAGTTCATGCGAACAGGTACTGAAAGAAGCAGGTGTTAGTTCGGATCAAGTGTCCTGCTTTATTCCTCACCAAGCCAACGTTCGTATTATCGAAGCGGTCGCATCTCAGCTTGGCGTCGGCATGGAACGCTTCTTGCTTAACCTTGAGTGCTACGGCAATACCTCAGCTGCATCCATCCCGCTCGCCCTCGAGCAGGCCTGGAGAGATGGTCGCATCAAACACAATGACCTCGTTCTACTCGTCGCCTTCGGCGCCGGACTGACTTGGGGAGCAACCCTTATTCGCTGGTATGAACCTAAACGCTAAACTCTTATTCATCGCGACCATCGTCGCGACCTGTCCGCTACAAGCTGAGCTTCTTCGCGACGCTCAGGGCGTCTGGAAAATCACCACAACCAAGCCGACCGATTTACCAGCCGATCCGGAAAAGCGTGCAGAGATTATTGATAACTTAAATCAGGGCACTCGGGAGTTTGATGCAGGAAAATTCTCCGCAGCCATTTCCAGTCTCACTGATGTGATTGACGATGCAGGTGATACGGAGGCCGGTGCACCCGCAAGGCACTTTCGAGCAAAAGCCTACAATGAGCGCAGTCAGTACGAACCGGCGATCGAAGATCTGAAATGGGTGGCAACACGTCGCATCGACTACGCCGACTTTGATAACGTCATCGACCTCGAACTCGCTATTGCCCGCAATTTAGCCAACGGAGGTCGTCGATGGCTGGGAGGTTGGATGCCATGGTTCCAGGATCGCGCCTTGGCACTCAACGTACTGCTCGACGTCGCCCGCCAAGCACCCAACGGAAAACGTGCCGAAACTGCTTTAATTGAATACGCACGCCTGGCATTGAAACTCGACAAGCGCGAAGAGGCCATGGACGCCCTTGAGCGCATCGTGGGAGAACACCCTAACTCTGCGCACATCGCTGAAGCCATGGGCATGCTAGCCGACTTACGTGCTTCGGACTCGCCAGGAGCAGCCTGGGACCAAGCTTCAGCACGTGAGGCTATTGATGCACTGGAAACGCTCATGGCTCAGTACCCGAATAGCCCAGAAGCTAAACTAGCTGAACCAAGGGTCAAAATCTTGCGCGATCAAATGGCACGAGCCCGCCTAGAACTCGCAGAGTTTTACTGGGTTCGTCGAAATAATCCACGCGCCGCCCGTCTCATGGCTGCATCTGCGATCACTATCGCTCCCGAATCCGAGGCAGGTGTAGCCGCCAATAAATTAATTGCTTCGATTGATGCCGGTGGCGAGCCACCATCCACCTTAGCGGATGCTGTACTCGGGCGCTACCCTCGACCACTCGGTGCAGGACCCGCTGCCGTCAAAGCGACAAGCGGAGATAACGGACTAGGATTTAAAGAAGAAACACAGAAAGGTGGAGAGCGATGATTCCAGCGCATTTCCCAGTCTGGATGACCGCCTTCTTTCTCTTAACCGGGTGTAGCAATTATCAATTAGGTTCTGGTTCACATGAAATCCATCGCATTGAAATTCTACCCGTCCGAAACTCTGCGACTGTCCCAGGAATACATGGCGTCTTACAGCAGGCACTCGTGGCAACATTGAATACGGATAAGCGTATACGGCTTGAGTCGGGCGATGAAACGCTCGAGGTTGAAGTTACCAGCTATACACGTAAAGCCGTCACACGGTCGACTAGCGACGCCCTCGAGGCTGGACAGTTTCGCGTTACCCTCAGCGCCGTTTGCACCCTAGGTTCTAAAGATAAGCAAAAGGTTCGCTTCGCCCAACGAACCTTTACCGCCTCAGCCATTCTGGCAGCCGCTGGCGACTTATCTTCTGAAGAGCGTCAAGCGTTACCACGCTTAGCTACAGAAATTGCCACGCAGATTCGCGATGCGTCTGTCGGCAGCTGGTAATACTTATGCCAAACCCTGTCCTCATTGCCCCGTCGCTGCTCGCTGCAGATCACGGGAATTTTTCGACAGGCATCTCCACAATCGAAGCTGCGGGATTAAGTTGGGTTCACTTGGATGTGATGGACGGCCATTTCGTGCCGAATATCAGCTTCGGACCTCAGGTTCTCAGCGACCTCCGCCCACGGACTAAACTCTTTTTTGATACACACCTGATGCTCCTGCATCCTGACCGCTATATCGAAGCTTTTGCTCGAGCAGGCGCACAAAG
>CANHHS010000002.1 GCA_947460445.1 Opitutia bacterium
AGTCTCCGCAAAGGCTTCTAAGGTTATTTTTACCTTCAGTTGGGTGAAAAGGTGGATACCATTATGCGTATCCCCCATACACCTATGACTACACATCAATCATCGGCTATTGCTCTGCTTGCGCTCGCTTCACTCACCGCTGTCCATGCTGCGGAAGGTAGTTCGACAAGTGGTATCATGGTTTACGCAGTCGGTGGCACTGGGGGCATCGGCGGCGGGGTTGGTTATCACTTCAACGATTTCTTCACTGTGCGCGGAGAAATTGCTAGTTATAATTACAGCGATAAGGTCGACCAAGATGGCATTAACTATACAGGTGATCTGAAGCTAGCGACGAAGGCAGCCTATCTCGACATCCATCCGCTCTCCGGTGCGTTTCGCTTCACGGTTGGTTTAGACAATGGACGTACCGAGTTTGGTGGCGCAGCCGTCGGTAATGGTGGCACAATTGATGTGAACGGTACGAGTTACAGTTATGGCGCCGGTGATAGTATCACTGCCGCAGTACGTTACCCTTCGACGATGCCCTATGTTGGCATCGGCTGGGGGCTCAATGGCGGTGGGTTTAATCTCGGTCTCGATTTTGGTGTTAATATTGGCAGTCCAGATTTGGTTATGACGCGTTCAGCCAGCTTGGGTGCCATCCCTGGATTTGATGCGAATTTCGATGCACAACGCGCCAAGTATGCAAAGGATGTAGCGGATGTTAACGTGTTCCCAATTATTAAGATTAGCGTCGGCTATAGTTTCTAAGGTAAAATCTAAGTGCATAAAAAAGCCCCGGAAATTCCGGGGCTTTTTGTTAAGCGTGAGTCTTAATTAGTATTTCACAGGGCAGCCGTAAGCTGGTGTGGTCGGTGTAGTCACTGCGCGGCCTGCTTTGAGGTCTTGAAGTGCAGCGAGTACATGATTCTTGGCTAAATCACCTTCAGCAAATTTATTGCTCTTGTTGCTATCAATTCCGCCTTTGTAGACGAGGATACCTTCGGCGTTAATCACGAAGCAATGGGGTGTGCTTTTCGCGCCATAGGCATGTCCAATTTTGCCATCGGCATCGATACCAATGGTGGCTGGAATTTTCCATTCGGTGGCGAACTTTGCTAAATCAGCGGCGGAATTAGCTGTTCCAGAGTTTACGGCAATCCAGGTGGCGCCAAGTTCAGCTGCTTTGGTCTGGATCTCTTGCATTTTGCCTGTCCGATAGAATTTTGCTCCGCTGTAAGGGCAGGAGGGGTTGAACCATTCGAGGACCACAACTTTTCCTTTTAAGTCGGCAAGGCTCACAGTCTTACCATCGGCAGTTGCGAGGGTGAAGCTGGGTGCAGGTTTGCCGACAGTAGCCTGAGCCGAGGCCAATACGGGGGATAGAACTGCGAGGACTAGGGCGAGGTAGCGCATGGGATGAGGGTGGTATCAATTAAACACCCAAAGGGGCTATGGGTTTCGTTAAATATGTGCCTAGTTGGGTTTATGTACTCTTTAGGCTTCAGTCCTCTTCTACCTATCCCTACCCCTAAGGTTAGCCATGAGCACCATTGCCATTGTTACAGCTACCGATGCCTCACTCTGGCATGCATTACAGGAGCGGGCAGCGGCGTATGCTAAGACCGAAGTCGTACTCCAGCCTATGTTGGAACGTTATGTCCTCGGTCGTCGCGATTTCGGCGACGGTCTTGCCCGACGAATTTCTGAACGCATCACGGCTTCGATGTCTGAGGCTACATCGATTGGACGTGTTTTCGACGAGATGCTTGTTCGCGATACAACAATTGTGCAGCAAGCTCGTGGAGACATTCGGGCAATCCTCGAGCGAGATCCCGCGGCCGAAAACGCCCTGGTGCCTTTTCTTTGGTACAAAGGTTTTCATGCCATAACCTGTCACCGATTTGCACATGCACTCTGGAAAGCAGGTCGTCGTGAAATGGCATTTCATATTCAATCGCTGTGCTCTGAGCACTTAGCCGTCGATATTCATCCTGCAGCACGTTTCGGCACCGGTATTCTCCTCGACCATGCCACCGGCTTTGTTGCGGGTGAAACTGCCCAAGTCGAAGACAATGTCTCTTTCCTGCATGAAGTTACGCTCGGTGGCACAGGAAAACAGCGCGGTGACCGTCACCCTAAGATTCGCAGTGGTGTTCTCGTTGGTGCTGGCGCAAAAATTCTCGGAAATATCACCGTCGGTAATGGAGCCAAGATCGGTGCAGGATCCGTTGTTCTTATCGATGTACCAGCGCACGCGACAGCTGCGGGAGTACCCGCAGTGATTGTTGGTCAATCCCGTCAGGATGCGCCTGCCCTCGATATGGATCATACGATCTAATGCCTGAGACGCCCTTGAGCCCAAAAGCAGCTCGCGACCAGCGATCCTTGGGGTGTCTCGTTCGAATTAGCGAACAGGTTAATGCCACTGAAGATCCGCGTGAGGCTCTGGCGCGTATTCTTGATGAAGTTGTCGCAATCCTTGGCGCCTCGAGTGCTTCCATTGCCCTCATTGAACCAGCCTCGGCGACGTTGCGTATCGAAGTTAGTCGTGGATTGGGCGTAGAAGTTAAAAATACAACTTTGCCGTTAGGATCAGGTATAACGGGGTGGGTTGCCCTTAACGCTAAACCTTTGCGAGTGCCTGATGTCCGCCTTGATCCACGCTACCGCGAATTACGTTCAGATGTACGTTCTGAGCTAGCGGTTCCTATGGAAATTTTAGGTCAGGTTGTTGGTGTCGTAAATTGCGACTCCGATCGCGTCGATGCATTCAGTGAATCCGACTTAGAGTTATTAGCCTTAGTGACAGCCGAAGCAGCTAAATCGGTCGGTCGGTTGTGGATGCTTGGACAGTTGCGGGCTAAGACCGCACAACTAGAAGCCATCTTAGCTGCGGGCCAAGAGCTCGTACGCGACCGGGATGAATCGGGTATCACCCATGACTTAGTTCGACATGCGCGTTCATTATTACGTTTACGTGCTACCGTATTTTTTGCGATGCAAGCGGATGAACTCATTCCGGGTGCAGCAGAGGGGGATTTTGAAGACACCGAGTTTTCTCCACGTATCCACCTGAATGACTCAGCCCTTGGTACGTCATTACAGCGTCGTAAGAGTGTTGAAATAGCGGGTGCTGGACGCACAGAAGAAAACCTATTTTCCCGTTTATCAAATACAGTAGCGAATTCGACGTTGCTCGCAGTGCCCGTCGCCTTGGAACAGGAAGCCTTTGGCGTTCTCCTTTGTATCAGCGATGGACCTCGACGTTTTTCAGATGACGAGCGACGGATTCTTACGACGGTTGCATCCTATGCAGCGGTATCCCTGCGCAACGTACGACTTTATGCTAAGATGTTTGCAGTCGAACAAGATTTGCGACGGAGCGAACGCTTAACCGCGCTTGGAATGCTCTCGGCTGAAATTGCGCATGAAATCCGCAATCCCTTAACGGTAATGCGTCTTTTAGCTGACACGATTGGGGAGGGGTTAGCCGAGGGGGATCCGCGCCGTCAGGACTTAGAAGTGATGCGCGAAAAAGTCGGACATATGGAAGGGGTTGTCTCTCGCGTGCTTTCATTAGCCAAGAGTCAATCGGGAGCCTTCAAGTCGCTCGACTTAGGGGTACTCGCTCGCCAAGTCATTTTATTGATACGCCTCAAGCTTGAGCAGGCTAATGTAAGTTGCGAAGTTGAGACCGTATCCACCCAGCACTCGGTGCAAGCAGATGCCGGACAAATTCAGCAGGTATACCTCAATCTTTTAATGAATGCGATTCAGGCAATGCCCCAAGGCGGCAGCATTAAGATAGTCTTAACCACGGAGAACGTTGCTGAGGCTGAGTGTGTCGTTGTGCGCGTGAAAGATACCGGTACAGGTATTTCATCTGAAATACAGCCACGCATCTTTGATTCATTCTTTACCGGGCGCGAGGACGGGACCGGCTTAGGTCTCGCTATTGTGAAACGAATTATCCGATCTCACCGCGGTGACATTGCCATCGAATCCACAGGTGCAGCTGGCACATGTTTCCGTTTTTGGATTCCGACGGTTTAAGCGCGTGGGTTTTTCAAAAGATTGCGAACGACGCCGATAATCAGTGGAAGAAGTGAAATGCCGATAACGACTAATATCACTTTGGGTAGTTCCTGTGCGAGTGGGGTTGTGCCGATGAAATGACCGACTGCGAGTAATGTTGGAACCCAAAGGATCGCGCCCGTGATATTCCAAACCGTAAAGCGTATGCTAGGCATTTTACCCATACCGGCTACAAATGGTACAAACGTACGTAAGACGGGAATAAAACGGGCGAGCACGAGTGAGAGAGCACCTTTTTCAGTATAGTAAGTTTCAGCAGCTGCGAGGTGCTTTTGGCGAAACAGCCACCCATCTGGACGCTGTCGAATAGCAATCGCCATTCGGTTGCCAAGCCATCGACCGACTTCATTGCCGATGACGGCTGCCAAAGTGAGCGTCACTAAGGTGGTGGAGAAATCTAAAATAGCAGGATGCTCGGGAGTCGAAACGGTTAAAATTCCGGCGGTGACGAGGAGAGAGTCTCCTGGAAGGAAGAACCCTGCCAATAAGCCTGTTTCGGAAAAGACAATGATGACTAAAACAATGAGTCCCATATCACCGACCAATGTACGTAAGCCGTCTTCAGAGTACAGTTGTTGGAGCCATTGCATGTAGAGTTTTCTGCAGACTTGGCCCAATTTGGCAATCCCGCTTGCTCCTTGGACTTAGCCTAACAGCGTTGGAGCGATGACTGATACGGGGTCTGCAGAGACACGGTTACGCCAAAGCGCTTTGCGCCAGGGCTTAGTCGAGTCTACCTCCAGTCCTGACGTATTCCTTGGCCGTGCTAAAGCTTTCTTAACTGAAGCTAAATCTATTCAACTCGAAGCACACCGAGCAGGGGCACAAGGTGATGTGACAACGGCGATTCGTTCGTTCGCAATCGACCTGTTGCTGTCAGCTCTTTACGAAAGAACACCCGGTGCAGCATCAGGTCTGACGGTGCTTGCATTAGGTGGCTACGGACGTGCCGAGTTATGCCCGCATAGTGATATCGATTTGCTGTTAGTTATTCTCAAAGATTCTCAAGAAACACGCGCAGCTGCCGAAGCCTTACTTTATCCTTTATGGGATTTAGGATTAAAAGTCGGACATTCCGTTCGCACCTTGGATGAAATCCGGGATGCCGCACGCACAGATTTATACTTCCGTGTTGCCCTGCTTGATCGACGTCACCTCGCGGGGCCTTTAGAAGGTTTCTCTGAAGTCGATGCGATTGTCGCACTTGAGCACGCCCGTGAAGGCTGGCTGCCGCTCGCTCAGCAAATCGTCGAAGCCCAACGTCAGCGACGTACGAAGGCTGGTGGTAGTGCTTACCTGCAAGAGCCTGATCTTAAAAACGGCGTAGGGTCACTCCGTGATGTTCACGCTACACTTTGGTTGGTACGTATTGCGAAGGGAGTCGCTGGCCCTGGAGCCTTGGGTGCCAGTGGGCTATTGCCTGTCAATGAGGCTAAAAGATTTACCCAAGCTCGCGCGACGTTGCTTCGCCTACGTTGCGAACTTCATTTCCAATCGACACGTCCAACAGAAATTCTGTCACTCGAAAGACAAGATACCGTGAGTACAGCTTTAGGTTATGAAGGCGATATCGCTGTACGCATCGGTGCTTTGATGCGGAGCTATTTTGATGCAGCAGATCATATCCGGCGCTGCGCTGAAGTGATTGAAGGATTAGTGCTACGTGAGCCAGAGCCAGAAGGCTCGGGGCCTTGGATTACCGAAGACGGATTTACATTACGTAAAGGAGGTGTGGCAAAAGCTATAAACCCCCTTGTCTTTGACGAAGACCCCATCCGGCTCGTTTCTTTGTTTAGGTTATGTCAGATCCATGGTGCCAAGCCTGACCGTGAGACCTCACTCTTAGTGCGTGCACGGCGTGTCTTATTTGAGCCTGTACTAGCTACGTCCACACGTTCTACCAAAATACTTCGTGAAATTCTCTCAGAACGAGGGAAAGTTTACCCAGCGGTCGATGCATTACGTGAGCATGGTTTGCTGTATCGATTGATACCTAATTTTGCACGTTTGCACTGCTTGGTGCAGTTCGAGTTTTACCATCGCTGGACGGCTGATGTTCACACGCTCCGTTGCTTACTCGAGTTAGATGCAGTTTTTAATGAGAATGCACCCATAGAACTCGCACACCGGGAAATTCTTCTCGGCACACAACACCCGGATTTACTTTATAGCACACTTCTTCTTCACGACATCGCCAAGGCAGAAGGTATTGCAGGACATGCTGAACGTGGAGCCGCAGAAGCAGATCTTATTTTAGCGAACCTTGGGTTTGACGCCGAAGAACGGCGTATCGCTTCCACTGTTATCTTACACCATCTCCGCATGGGTCTTTACTGGCAAAGACATGATATCGATGATCCTGCCAATATTGCCTTGTTTGCCGAAATGCTCGGTGACACGGAAGTCCTTCGACATCTCTTTGTGCACACCCGCTGCGATGCTCGGGCGACGTCGCCCGACTTATGGACGGCATTTAAAGATAAGCAGCACGCGCTACTGTACCGCCGGACGCTCCATCAACTTGAACTCGGTGCAGCCGCTCCCGATGACAGTGCTCGCCGGACCAGCGTCGGTATTGAAGTCAACGCGCTGCTAGCCGGGACAGTGCCGGTCGACGAAATCGCCGCTCACCTGCAATTAATGCCTGCGAGTTATTTCCTGCATGCGAACCCTGCGGAAATCTCGGAACACCTTCGGGCGGTGCATGCGCTCATTGTATCAGTGCTAGCTGATCAACCCGATGCTGCATTGAGCCCACAGATTCGTTGGTCCACCGAAGGCGCTGAAACGTTGGTGCAAGTGGTAACATGGGATCGGGCAGGCCTCTTTGGGCGAATGGCAGGCGCCTTTGCCGTTGCTGGGATTAATATTATGTCCTGTCGGGCATTTTCTCGTGCAGACCATGTCGCCATTGACCTTTTCCGCGTAATTTTACCCGCAGAAAATAGTGATGCGACACGAGCAAAGTTTGTCGAGGCACTTGAGTCCACCCTGGTTCATGAAGTCGATCTACGTGAGCGCATTGATATCGATGATCAACGCCAAGCTCGCCTGCAGCCGAAACGTCGTCCCAGTTTGTCCGACACGCCGATTGTCCGTGTTTATGATGCGCCTGAACTCAGCCGTACTGTCGTTGAGATTCAAGCACCGGACCGATTGGGATTACTCTTTAGATTGGGATCCGCTATTCGTGATGCGGGGTACGCAATTACCTTTGCCAATATCGCTACAGAAAAGGGTTATGCCCTCGATACCTTTTACCTGACACCTGAGCCATCGGTTCAATCGAAGCCTATTCCTTTACCAGCCCTTGAGGCTGAATTACTGAAGGTATTGACCGCTTTGCCTGCTTTCCCTTGATTCTCTGACCAAGCTCGGCACCCTTGTAGTCTATGCGCACGCTCTTCGGATTATCCGTGCTTCTCTTTACCGCTTGTGGTGCAGACCACACGGCTACACGTGCGCCCGAATCACCCTCAACAACTTTGCCTACAGCCATGAATGACTCTGCCAATCCTACTACCCAACGTCTTGAAAAAGCTACCTTTGGTGCCGGCTGTTTCTGGGGGGTAGAACAAGTATTCCGTCAAGTCCCTGGCGTCGTCGATGCCGCTGTTGGCTACACGGGCGGCACGACCCCCAATCCAAGTTATCGACAAGTCTGTACCCATGCGACGGGACATGCCGAAGTTGTGGAAGTTACCTTTGACCCCCAACGCGTCACTTATGAGCGCCTCGTCGATATTTTCTTTAAAATCCACGACCCAACGACGCTGAATCGTCAAGGTCCAGACGTGGGTGACCAGTACCGATCAGTGATCTTCTGCCATAGCGATGAGCAACGTAAAGTTGCTGAAAGCATGAAAGAGAAGGCCGGTAAATCAGGTCGGTACAAAAACCCTATTGTCACATTTATTGAACCTGCCCCTGTTTTTTGGCGGGCTGAAGAATACCATCAGCGCTATTTTGAAAAAAATGGCGGGCCAAGCTGCCACGTTTTACCCGAGTGAGTCAGTCTGGGTCGAGAGGCGAAGGTTCGTTGCCAGGTCTTGGTGACACTGTGCACCCCGACATCCCGCCGGCACGGCGTCCATTGGCGGCACGGATGCGTCCTCGAAATCTCACCGAGGTTGTTGGCCATGAGGCATTGCTGGGGCCAAACTCGATTCTCCGACGATTAGTCACCTTGGACGCTTTCGGCTCGTTAATCTTTTATGGACCTCCTGGCTGCGGGAAGACGACGTTAGCCGAAGCTATTGCCGCAGAGACTAAGTCGAGTGCGATACGGGTTAATGCCGTGCTCTCAGGAACGCCTGAATTACGTGATATTTTGGCAGACGCACGTCGTCACCCTGAACGGCGCACCTTGCTAGTCATCGACGAGATTCACCGGTTTAATAAAGCCCAACAAGACTTGCTTCTGCCGGACGTGGAATCGGGAGCGGTCAGATTGATTGGGTGCACGACGCATAATCCGGGACTATACGTCATTCCTGCATTACTAAGCCGCAGTCATTTATTCAGGCTCGATCCCTTGTCGCGCGAGTCCGTGAAAGATTTTTTAGCGCGTTCGATGTCCGACAGTGAACGTGGTTTAGGGAAAATTGGCGTAAAAGTTAATGCAGAGATTCTCGAATTAATTGCCGATCTAGCCGGTGGTGATTTGCGAAGAGGCCTTAACGCACTCGAAACACTGGCTCTCGCGGCACCTTTTGGAGGTTCGATTGATCGAGATGCTGTCGCAAATTATTCAAAAGAACGTCGTATTCGTTACGACGATGGCGGAGATGACCATTACGACACGGCATCCGCTTTCATTAAGTCTATTCGTGGCAGCGATCCGGACGCCGCACTCTACTGGTTGGCGGTCATGCTAGCGGGTGGAGAAGAGCCACGTTTTATCGCCCGACGTCTCGTCATCGCAGCTTCCGAGGATATTGGTTTAGCTGATTCACGCGCCTTGGGTGTTGCGGTTGCGGCTTTTCAGGCGTGCGAGCTCGTGGGTGCACCTGAGTGTGAATACGCCCTGGCCCATGCCACGCTCTTCTTGGCGCTTTCGCCGAAGAGTAACAGTGCAACCTTAGGTCTGTCTGAGGCAAAATTAGCAGTACAAGATCAACCAAGACAGGAAGTACCCCTGCACTTAAAGGATAGTCACACCAAGGTTGCGCGTTCGTTGGGCCAAGGGCAGGGCTATCTCTATAGCCATGATTTTCCGGAAGGTATTTCGGGCCAAGATTATCTCACTAAGCCGCTTTCACTTTATACACCAGGAGCCTCAGGAGCCGAGGTACAACTAGCGGAACGGCTGACGCACTGGCGAAAGCTTAAGTCTAATTTGCAGGAACAATCGAAGTCGCAGAAGGGAAGGGGTGTGTGATCCATAAATCGTCCAAGCGACTGCCATGGTTTGGCCCAGGTAAATTCCCCCTTTACCTCGCGCCGATGGCACGCCACACCGACGTGGCTTTCCGTGCACTCTGCAAAGAACAAGGTGCCGATGTGATGGTGACGGAGTTTGTGCAGTCGGAAGGGTTGCTCCGTGAAAATGCCAAATCATGGGAAATGGTCGATTTCACTGAATCGCAACGTCCCATGGGCGTACAAATTTTTGGAGCAACACCGGCGTCGATGGCTAAGGCAGCACGTGAAGTCTGCAATCGTGTGAAACCTGATTTCCTTGATCTAAACTTTGGCTGCCCTGCGCACAAAGTTATCGAACAAAACGCCGGCTCTGGACTGTTACGTTGTACGCCTTTACTTTTTGACGTCGTTAAGGCGGTAAAAGATGCGATTCCCGAAACACCCCTAACTGCTAAAATGCGTTTGGGTTGGGACGAGGGTAGTATTGTGGCAGTGGATGTTGCGGGCCGTTTGCAGGAATTGGGCGTAGAAGCTATCGCCGTGCATGGTCGTACGCGCGAGCAAGGTTACTCCGGTGCTGCCCATTGGGGGTGGATTGCGAAAGTGTCAGCGGCCGTTGATATTCCCGTGATTGGTAATGGTGATATTCGTGATGGAGAAACCGCTGTGGAACGTCTTCGTTCAAGTGGTGTGAGCGGGCTCATGATTGGACGTGCCGCTCTCGCTCAGCCTTGGATCTTTCGACATGTTCGCGCAGCTTTAGAAGGACGCGAAGCACCCCCAGCAGTTGGCGCACAAGAGCGCTGGGACACTTTGGTGCGCCTTGCTGAACTTACCCTCGAAACCCATGCCTCGCGGCTAGGGGAGCGTGATATCCGGTGGATGTTGGCTAAGTTACACCCGTTGACCCAAGGAATTCCCTCGTCCCGACTGGTCAGAGATCAGCTCCAAAAGTGCCTCACGTTGGATGACCTACGAAGACTCCGGGATAAGCACCTAGCGAGCCATACGGCTCCATAGGCAAGTCACAGATAGATAGGGGTTTGTGCTATAAGTTGCTTCCCTCGGCCGGGCCCAGGGTAGTTTATGCACGGTGGAACTGTGAATAACCTGTGGAAGGCTCTACCTTGAGCATCACGTTCACCCCCCATCCAATGCCGCCTCGTTTTTTGCTTCACAAGGAACCCCTCCTTCCTAAGTTGAACCCTCCGTCTCCCGTAAAGTCATCCACTTTATGTCGATAATCGGGGTCAGGTCATTCCTGACAACTCTGTCAGACGTGAAGATCGAAGCGACAGAAACCAGCACTGTTTTCGCCCCGTTTTTGGGATGTGAACAACTTCCCAAACACTCACCCACCAACCCTTTAAAATGACAACCCTTTCCAATCCTTCAACTCTCTGGGAATCCGTCCGGAACGAAATCCGCGCGGTTGTTTCGCAGAACGATTTCGATAGCTGGTTCTCCAATATTTCAGCGACAGAAATTAATGGCGACGTGCTCGTCCTCGAAGCTCCTTCAGTTTTAGCCGAGGCGTGGGTGAATAATAATTTCGGTGATCTCTTGCGCCACCAAGTCACTTTGGCTGCAGGACGTACGATGTCGTATCGTTTGATGGCACCGACGGTAAGCCGCGAAGTGTCTGACGCTCCTGCACCTACGCCGACACGTAGCCGTGCGAGTACCGCAACCAAGCCACCTGCGATTAAGGCTAACAATAACTTCGATAACTTCATTGTCGGCACCGAGAATGAAATGGCCCACGGCGCTTCGCTCGCTGTCGCCAAGGAACCAGGCTACAATTACAACCCGCTCTTCATTTATGGTCCGACCGGTCTCGGTAAGACACATTTGATGCACGCCATCGCGCATAGCTTGTTTGCGCGTAACCCTGCGGCACGCATTGCTTACGTGACGTCGGAAACCTTTACCAACGAGTTCATTCAAGGGCTTCAAACAAACAGCGTCGCGCAGTTCCGCCGTCGTTACCGTGAACTCGATTTACTTTTGATTGATGATATCCAGTTCTTGGCTGGCAAGGAATCCACCCAAGAAGAGTTCTTCCATACCTTCAACGAGCTGCACAATAGCCACAAGCAGGTCGTGCTGACGAGTGACCGACCCGCGAGCGAGATTGCCAAACTCCAAGAGCGTCTCGTTTCACGTTTCCAGTGGGGCATGGTTGCATCCATTTCTGCTCCTGGCCTCGAGACCCGTATCGCCATCCTTCGCCGCAAGGCACAGGACCGCGGCATCGATCTCCCTTCGGAGCTCGCTGAGTTCATTGGCAGCCGAATTGCCCGCAATGTGCGTAATCTCGAAGGTGCCATTACCCGCATCGAAGGGTATATGCGCATGAGCCCAGCTAAGCGCGTTCTCGATATTCCTGCTGTCGAACGCTTGTTGCACGACATCTTAGTTGAGGAAGCAAGCCATACACTAACCGTTGAAATCATTCAGCGCTGCGTGGCTGAGCATTATCGCATCCAGCTTTCGGACATGACCTCAAAGCGTCGTATGCAGAACATTGCCTTCCCGCGTCAGGTTGCGATGTACCTTTCGACACAACTTACCGGCCTTTCGCTCGTCGCTATTGGTCAAGCTTATGGCGGACGTGACCATGGTACGGTCATTCATGCACGTAAGACAGTGGGCAATCAGATGGAAGTGGACACCAACGTCCGCCGTTCCGTCGAGTTCCTCAAAACACAACTTTCGGCCAATCGGTCTTAATTGACACGTTGTTCGATGTTAGGGATCCGGAGCCCCACCGAGTGGTGGGGCTCCTTTATGCCTAAAGCGATTTACGCCATTCCGCCAACTCGCCTTCGAGAATGGTGCGGATCAACTGTGCAGAAGATTCGTCAGCAAGGTTATGAAGTTCGGTCGGATCTGCCTGCAGGTTGAATAGCTGGGTGATATTAACTTCGGGATAATAGATAAGCTTCCAGTGTCCACCGGTGACCGAGAACTGCACGTTGCGATAGCGCGAGAATGCATACGTACGAGCGAGTTGGCTTTGTGTGCCTTGCGCTACCGGTAAAAGGCTTAAACCCTCAACACCCTGAATTAAGTTCTTTGGGCATTTCGCTGCGTCAGCGACCGTTGGGAAAATGTCATGCACTTGTGCGAGCGCCTCACTTTTCTGCGGCTTGATGCCGGGTCCGGCTACGAGAAAAGGGATATGCATGCCGCCAAAGGCATAGAGGTTTTGTTTTCCAAGTAGGCCATGATCTCCAAGGGATAATCCGTTATCCCCGATAAAGATAATCAGCGTCCGATTTTCTTGTCCGCTAGTTTTAAGGGCAGCTAGAACGACACCCAGTTGTTTGTCCATCCAGGCAGCCGAAGCCCAATAACGAGCCCGTTTACCCTTTACGGAATCAAGGGTCAGTGGTCGGGGCAGGGTTAATTCGTCGCGAACTTTAAGTTCTCCATTATTGAAAGCATGTTCAGGTCGGAAGTCGATAGGCTCTTCCATGTCCGCCGGCTTGAAGCGTTCATAAAATGATTCGGGCGCATCCTGTGGGTCATGGGGCAGGGCGAATTCTACATACGCTAGCCAAGGCTTATCGGTGTGTACTGAGATAAATTTAGCAACGTCTGCTCCGTGTTTAGCTTCTGTATCAACGGAACGTGGAAGAATTTGGGTTTGTTTGAACTCGGTATAGAGATTGGTCGGCCGAGATTCATTTTTTCCAGTATGGAAGGTGGTATAGCCCATACTTTGAAAAGTACGCGGAAGTGTGGATGAAAAATCGATGGCACGGATTTCCTTATTATTGGCAGGCAATCGGGCAACCCCTCTACCCGTTAAGAGCATGGCGCGGCTGGCTACGCACACCGCTGGGTAGGTTGAGCCTTGCAGTGATGCTCTCGTAAAAATGCATGAGCGGATGGCTAACTGCTCAAGATTCGGCAAACGGGCAACCTTCGACCCTGTTAGGGTTATGCAGTCAGGACGCAAATCATCGGCGACGATGATGAGAATGTTAGGCGTAGCTTCTGCGCCATGAATGATGGTACAGAGCAAAAGGCAGAATGTAGTGCGTAGCATCTATCTTAACGTTCGGACGTTTTAAGGGGTCCCCAGCCGACAACTAAGTCATGCCATGACATGACTTTGAAGCTATCTCGCCAATCGCGCTTAGGATCGCGCAAGCGCAGGCGTACAATTTGCTTTTCACCCGGTAACAAATCAAAAAGCGCATCAGAAGGGTATGCAAAAGGCGCCGTCGGCTCGAAGGAAAGGCCGACAACTACGCCTTGTGCCTCCACGGTTACTTCTGTCATTCCGGATATATCTTTTGAACCTTTGCGTGCTGTAAGTGTATATTGCGATGCGCCTATATTGACGTTGGCCGGGCGAAATAAGGCAGGGATCGCGCGGATGATACGATGCGGGCCTGATTCTGCTAAAGCATAGCATGCCCCGATTGAAGCGCTGAGGCGGGTCTCGGTTTGCTTATCGTGATGAGCTTCAAACAAAATCTTTCCTTCGAAATCTAAGAGGGCGAGGCGAACCCCTTTCGAATCCCCGATAGTCTTAGCAATAACGCGATCATCTAAAAATGCTAAGTCGACTGCCTCGTTGGCGAAGGCGCGCTTAACGGCAAAGTAGGCAGGTTTAGGAACGCCGTTGAAATCAACCAGTGACCAGCTGATACCCGGCCAAGGGTCATTCATCTGCCAGATGAGTGAGCCTGCGCAGTTAGGGTCGAGTCGGTGTGCGCTGATATGTGTACGTAGTGCTTCTGCCTGCAACCAGCGTGTTGCATACGCAAATTGGTCAGGCTTAACGGTTCGCAAGCCTTCCATGCCCATATATTGTCCGATTAATTCGTAGGCGACGGGTTGCTTCTGATGATTAGCGAAACGTGGGTCATTCCGATCTTCAGTTCCAACCCATTCAGTCAGCGTCGATGGGGCGGGAAATGATTGGAAGCCGAACTCGCTGACAAAACGTCCAGTTTTGTTGGGCGCACGCGAGAAGGGTTCGCGACCATGCCAAAGGCCCCAATCATGTAAATCGCCTTCGTTATACGCCGCGATACGTCCGCCCCCGTGTCTCGGAGATGAGCTGATATACGGACGCCCAGGGTCGTTTGCCTTGAGGGCTTGTGGAATCCTTATTTCAAAAAGCGTTTCGTACCCTTTACGGACCTTGCTGCTTATTTTTTCGATACTGGGTAATGTCGACCAGCCCCAATTCCACCAGCCTTCATCGCATTCATTATTACCGCACCATAATGCCAGTGATGGGTGTCCGCGTAATCGGCGTGCTTGATCGGCAACTTCAGCTTCAACGTTGGCGAGAAAAGGTTCATCCCATGGATAAAGTCCGCAACCGAAAGGGAGGTCTTGCCAAATTAAAATCCCATATTTGTCGCAGAGTTCGAGTGTGCGGTCAGATGCATAATGACCTCCACCCCAAACGCGTAGGCAGTTCATGCCTGCTTCACGTGCTAAGAGAAGCACCTGGCTGTCATCCGTATTAAGTGGGTCGATGGCGCTGGCGGGTACAAGGTTGGCTCCGCGGGCAAAAATATCTTTTCCGTTTAGTTTAAAGCGGAAGGATTCACCGCGGGCGTCTTTTTCACGAATGAGTTCAAGATCACGTACGCCGTATGTGCATTTACCCGATAATTTTTCTGTCGGTAGCGACAGTGTCCATTCTGCTGTATGTAATGATTGTTCCCCTTGTCCATTGGTCCACCAAAGTGCTGGGTTTTTAACCGTAAAGGGTAGGGTGACCTTTTGTAGACCTTTGTTTAATTTAATCTTTTGACTGTGTTGGACTCCCAGTGATGACACAGAGAGATCTATTTCCATTTCATGATCTGCTTCTACCCATGCTTCCAGCTGCATGGCGGCTGATTCACAGGTAACAGACTGTCCAGCAATCAGCTTGGGACGTTCGGCGCTTACCACGCAACTCGAACGGACAATGATGTCGTTCCATGACTGTAGTATAGGGAAGCGCAGGCCCGCACCGAGCAGGCGTGGTGCGAAATCCCATCCGAATTGCATTTGTACTTTACGTGCGGTTACGCGGGAGTTTTCAGGCAATTCAGCAGGGAGTCGTACATAACGTGCGAGGCTCTCTCTTCCGGGTGAGAGCAATCGAACAAGAAGTTCGTTCTTACCGGATTTCAGCGTGCTTTCAATCGGCACAATCCAGGTGCGAAATGAATTTTCAGCTTCGAGGATTTGTTTTTCGTTAAGGTAAACTTCCGCAAAGGTATCTAAGCCGTCGAAGACAAGCTCAACGTGCTTCTTGTCTCTGTGTGTCCCAGAAACATCGAATAAGACGCCGATGTCCCAATCCGTTTTTTCATCTATCCACGCACCCGTTTTTTCGTTCGCATCGCGGTAGGGGTCGGGCAGGCCTTCAAGAATGAGCTGTCGATAGATGGAAAAACTCCCGCGCTCAACAGCTCCACGGTCGACCGGCTTCCAGGGGTTTTCGGTACTCGATAGTGCTTCTGTTGGACGATAAAGCCACTGGCCATTCAGCATTTGAGCCGAACAAGAGAGGGCCATCCACGTTAGACAGTAGATAATGTAGCGCATCAGACCTTATCGAGTGTGTTGCGTACAGCTCGCACGCGGGCGGTATCAGCCACAGGGATTGCATCGGCAGGCCAATCGGGAGGGGCGCCGAGGGACACATCCGGTGGGCGGATTTCCATGCGCGTAGGTTGCACACCACGCAGAGAGCCATGAACTTCGGTGACGCCGGTTAAACGAATAATTTCGGCCACGTTGGATTCATTGACTCCGCCGCCAGCCATGATGGAGAGACGTCCTCGTGAGGCCTTAACGAGTTCAGCGATACGCTGAGCACCCGCGAGCGCGTTGGGTTTTTGTCCCGAGGTCAGGATGCGATTACAGCCTGTTTGTACGATGGCTTCGAGCGCTTCGAGTGGTCGACTGGCCCAATCAAATGCTCGATGGAAGGTTACATTCATACTGCCGGCAGCTTCGACGAGTTGTCGGCACCGTTCGATATCCACCGTTGCATCTGATTTTAGAATACCGATGACGATACCGTCTGCGCCGGCTTTCCGTGCGACTTCTATGTCACGTAGCATAATAGAGAACTCATCCTTATCGTAAAGAAAGTCGCCACCTCGTGGTCGGATCATGACGTGTAGTTTCACGCCATCGATTTTTCGTACAGCTTCGATAGTCCCGAGGCTTGGGGTCGTCCCTCCTTCGGCGGTGTTCTCGCAGAGTTCAATCCGGTCAGCCCCGCCCTCGGCAGCGGCTTTGGCTGAGGCGTAGGAATAGGCGACAATTTCAAGCAAAGCCATGTGTGTGCGGTTAGCCTACGAAAGGAAGGCAGGCGTGGAAGACGGAATACTCAACAGCTTGACCTTGCATGCCCTGAATTCGTCCCCTTAATGCACGTGTTCCTTCGAAGGCAGCACAGGGGAGTCCCAAGGTCAGTGGGACTGAGATGCTGGGGCTTTCCCCGCGAACCCTCCGTACCTGATGCGCAATCGCGCCGTAGGAAGTGAACCCTTCAGCCACATCTCAGGTATGCTTTACGTGCGTACTTTCATTTCTTTTACCATGGTCAACGACAACAAACCTACCTCTTTCCCCAAGTCTCGACGTGTATACGTCGAAGGCTCACGACCCGATATACGCGTAGGGATGCGCGAAGTCACGCTTGACCCAACTCGCAAGACTGACGGTAAGCTTCTGCCGAATGAATCCGTACGTATTTATGATACTTCCGGCGCATGGGGTGACGCAGATTTTCACGGCGATGTCGAAAAGGGTTTACCTTTTATTCGTTCTCAATGGATCCTCGAGAGGGGCGATGTTGAGGTCATTCCAGGTCGCGCCACCAAGCCGATCGACGATGGCTATTTATCAGCTAAGCACGCGGAAACAGCTACCCGTGCAGAAAGTCGGACCCGTCTAGTCCACTTTGATCGCAGCCAACGCCAAGTATTAAGGGCGAAGCCAGGCTATCGTCCGACCCAATTGGCTTATGCCCGCCAAGGCATCATTACGCCTGAAATGGAGTACATCGCTATCCGTGAAAACCTTCTGCTTAAGCAGGTTGCGGATGATTCGAAGGTTGGGCGTAGTCACCTTGGGTTCCAGCACCCAGGTCAATCCCAAGGGGCGGCCATTCCTAAAGTAATCACACCTGAGTTCGTACGGGATGAAGTCGCCAGGGGGCGCGCAATTATCCCTGCGAATATTAATCACCCTGAATTGGAGCCGATGGCTATCGGCCGGAATTTCCTCGTTAAGATTAACACCAACATCGGTAACTCGGCGGTTGCGTCGTCGATTGAGGAAGAAGTCGAAAAGATGCGTTGGTCCGTGCGTTGGGGTGGTGACACCTTGATGGATCTTTCGACCGGAAAGAATATTCATCAAACCCGCGAATGGATTTTACGAAATTGCCCTGTACCGGTTGGCACTGTCCCCATTTATCAAGCCTTAGAAAAGGTCAACGGTCGGGCGGAAGACCTTACATGGGAAATCTTCCGTGATACTTTGGTTGAACAAGCTGAACAAGGTGTGGATTACTTCACTATCCATGCAGGCGTACGTTTAGCGTATATCCCGCTGACGGCACGTCGGGTCACGGGTATTGTTTCACGCGGGGGCTCAATTCTGGCGAAGTGGTGTCTTGCTCACCATAAAGAGAATTTCCTGTATACTCACTGGGACGATATTTGTGAGCTGATGGCTCAGTATGACGTCAGTTTCTCCATTGGGGACGGTCTTCGTCCGGGATCCATTGCGGATGCCAATGATGAAGCGCAATTCGCTGAATTAAAATGTCAGGGCGAGCTGACGAAGCGTGCGTGGGAGTATGGAGTTCAGGTGATGAATGAAGGTCCCGGTCACGTGCCGATGCACATGATTAAAGAGAACATGGATAAGCAGCTCGAGTGGTGTCATGAGGCTCCATTCTATACGCTTGGGCCTTTAACAACGGACATCGCTCCGGGTTATGACCATATCACGTCGGCCATTGGTGCAGCCATGATTGGTTGGTATGGCACGGCGATGCTCTGTTACGTCACCCCGAAAGAACACCTCGGTCTGCCAAATCGTGATGACGTCCGCGAAGGTGTCATTGCTTATAAGATTGCCGCCCATGCTGCCGACTTGGCGAAAGGCCACCCTGCGTCACAGATTCGAGATAATGCCCTTTCGAAGGCACGCTTCGAGTTTCGCTGGGAAGATCAGTTCGCGCTCGCGCTCGATCCCGAGCGTGCCCGCGAATACCATGACGAAACCTTGCCACAAGACTCAGCGAAGACCGCACACTTCTGTTCCATGTGTGGACCTAACTTCTGCTCAATGCGTATTTCGGATGATATCCGGAAAATGGCAGACGAGCAGGGTGTTACCGAAGAAGTAGCGATTGCGAAAGGCATGGAGGAGAAGTCTCGCGAGTTCCGAGAAAAAGGCGGCGAATTGTACCAGTGAAGAAAGCACGAAAGGTACTTTCGAGTACGGCATGGTATGACAGTCCGCTGTACTACGACATCGTTTATCAAGACTACACGCGACCTGAGACACAGTTCTTAGAAGCCATCGCACGCAAGCATGGTCCAGTGCGTATGGGTCCATTGCGGATTTTAGAGCCTGCCTGTGGCTCTGGACGTCTCATGGAGTCCTTGGGGCGTCGCGGGCACACCGTGCATGGGTTCGACATGAATCGACACATGTTGCGCTATGCTAGAGCCCGTTTGGCGAAAGCTAAAATCAAAGGTGTTACGAAACTTGGCCGCCTAGAGTCATTCCGCTGTAAAACGCGCACGCCCTACGACTTAGCCCACTGTCTTGTTAGCACGTTCAAGTATATCCTGACTGAGCGTGGTGCGCGACGTCACTTACAGTTGGTTGCGCAATCGCTACGTCCTGGTGGGCTATACGTCGTCGGTCTCCACTTAACCGACTATCAGCAATCTGTACCCGATCATGAACAGTGGATCCGTCAACGCGGAGGTGTTCGTGTGCAGTCGGATACGTGGTCCGACATTCCCAATCGTCAGAAACGTACAGAGGCTTGCCGAACACGGATGTGTGTACGTGAAGGTGGTAAACAATGGAAAGAAGAGACCCATTGGGATTTTCGGACGTATTCACCTGGTGAACTTCGTAAACTCCTAAAGTCAGTGCCTCAATTTTCGTTGATCGCCTGCCATGATTTTCATTATGACATAAGACGAAAGCGGAAGATTGATAATCGTTATGGTGATATTGTTTTAGTCTTACGCCGTAATGCATAAAAGTGAGTAAGGTTGCATTTCAGTGGCTATAAATCATACTTAATTCATGCGTCGTATTTTGGTTTTATCGGTAGGGTTCATTTTGAGTCATGTGGCGACATTTTCAGCGGTTGAGTTGATTCGCGTTGAGTCACAGGTCACGCGTACAGATGGACAAAGCTTTGTCCGTTTAGTTGGTTCAGAGGGGGTTACTATTCGCTATACGTTAGATGGTAGCCTGGTGACGATAAGTTCGGGCGCATTCCTCGCCCCTGTATCCAACGGAGATCTCTTGGGTTGTACGCTTCGGGCACGTGAATTTGACACTTTGGGCAAACCTGTCGGTGAGGAAAAGAGTTGGAACTTCAAATCTCGCGTTACTCCGCTGAAACAAACTGTTTTACCTGTTACTCAAAATCGTGACTACCAAACGTACGATTGGGCTAGCCGGCATGCTTCCATTTTAGAATTAAATAAAAGACGCCAGCCGCTCGTTGTGCTGATTGGGGACTCCATCACCCATTTTTGGGGCGGCGCACCTAAAATGGGACGTGTCAGTGGAAATCTGTCTTGGGAAAAATATTTGGCACCACGTCAGGCTGCGAACCTAGGGTATGGATGGGACCTGACGCAAAACGTCTTATGGCGACTGAGAAACGGTGAGCTTGATGGCATCAAGCCTAAGGCCTGCGTGCTGCTTATTGGTACCAATAATCTACAGTCCGATTCAATCGCCGATATTATCGAAGGCATCCGGACCATCGTGGCTGAAATTCGCACACAGTGTGCAGGTTGTAAGATCCTCGTTTTGGCTTTACCTCGCGGCGGACTCAACGACCCACTCCGAAAGAAGTCTTTAGAATTAGCGCAATCACTCGAATCAGCCAAAATTGGCGATAGTACCCTCAACCTGTCAGATAAATTCATACAGGCCGACGGTACCATTCCGCGTGAATGGATGAGCGACCTGCTTCATCCCACCGAAGTGGGTTATGAGATCATCGGTCAGGCTGTGGACGCTCAATTGAAGGACTGGGGAATTTAACTGTCACAAAAAAAGACCCCGGATGAACCGGGGTCTTGTCTTTGGCTTAGCTCTTACGAATTACTTCGCTGCAGGAGCTTCGGCAGGGGCTTCGCCCTTGCGACCACCCTTGCGAGGTGATTCGCCGCCTTGGCCGCCTTCTTTGCGCTTGCCGAAGTTAGCTTTAACTTTGTCGAGGAGATCCTTGATGGAAGGGTCTTTAGCGACGGCTGCTGCAAAGGTAGCTTCCATAGCAGCTTTACGTGCTTCCATGGCAGCCTTCATGAGGTCAGCAGATTCTTCTTTGGTCTTACCTGCTTCGTGGGCAGCCTTGAGGGCTTCGCCAGCAGTCTTTGCTGCTTCTTTAGCGGCAACGACAGCAGGGTCTTCTTTGACGGCATCAAGGGCAGCTTTGACCTTGGCTTGTTCTTCGGCTGTTAAGCCAGGGAAGCCTTCTTTGCGTTCGCCGCCTTGGCCACCTTGGCCACGGCCTTCGCGCTTAGGCTTTTCGCCACCGGCAGGTGCTTCTTGAGCGTTGAGGCCGACGAGAGTTGTCGCGAGGGCCAGGAGTAGGATGCGTGTAATCATGGGTATAGTAGTGTTCACTTGAGAAACCCCAGCCTTAGGGCGAAGTTTCAAGAAGTTGCGTCTAGGCCCAGCCAGACCCTGGAGGGAATGGTTTCAGGTCGGGCCATGGCCGTTAGGCCATGCTTTGGCAGCTCGGATAGCCAATGTTGAACCACAGTATCGTCCGGGAAGAGGTTACGGATAGCTGAACCAACTTGCTTACGTCGTTGGGTAAAGAGCATGCGTGCGACCTTGCGTGCATGAGGACCGAGTCTACAAGCATCGACACGGCGTCGCAGAAAGAGCAGGCAGGAGTCGACTTTCGGGGCGGGGTAGAAGCAATTCGCAGGGACTGGATGGAGTCCTGCACGTTCAAAGGCTAGGTCGACTTGCGCGGTAAGTGCCGACCAGTGTTTCGTACCTACTTTAGCTGTCAGGCGTTCGGCTGCTTCCCGCTGTAGCATCAATACGAGCAACGAAGGGTGGGGGCCTAAGCAAATGGCTTCCATCCAAGGCGACGAAATTGCGTAAGGTAAATTAGCGACAATCTTAAAACTGCCGTCGTTGGCGCTCGGCAGGTCTGCCAGCGGATGCTCCATGGCATCTCCTTCTTTCAGGTGAAGTTTGCCTGACTGACCTAATGTCGCACGCAAATGTGATGCTAAGGTGCCATCGCGCTCGATAGCCCAAATTTCTGCGCCCGCTGTTAAAAGGGTAGAGGTTAACGTGCCGAGTCCTGGTCCGATTTCGACAACGCGATCTCCGGGCTTGATGGATGCAAGTTCGACAGACTTTCGTACAATATTTCCATCGACGAGAAAGTTTTGTCCAAGCCATCGACGTGGGCTATGATCCAGTGATTCAAGGAGATCCCTTGTTTCGACTGCATTCAGGGGCCCTTCACTCATGCGGAACGCAACGCACGTAGTAATGTGGCAGGGTTTTCAGCTCGCATGAGTGATTCTCCGACCAACAGAGCGTTTGCGCCTGCAAGACGCATGCGGGCAGCATCTGCGACTGTTTGCATGCCACTTTCTGCAACCTTGACGACTTCTTTGGGCATTTTGGGTATGACGCGTTCTGCAAAAGCTAAATCTATTTTGAAGGTAGAAAGGTTGCGATTATTCACCCCAATGATGTCTGGGCGATGAGCTAATGCGCGTGCGAGTTCATCTTCATCATGTACCTCGAAAAGTGCATCTAGGTTTGCGGCTTTTGCAGCATCGTGTAGGTCGCGGATTTCAGGGTCAGAAAGTGCCCGTACAATGATTAAAATACAGCGGGCACCAACTTGGGCTGCCTCAAGTACTTGAATACGATGCACCATGAAATCTTTTCGGATGCAGGGAACGGGGCTGGTGCGTTTCGCTTGGTCGGCAATGACGGACTGCAGGTCGGCGAGTGTCCCGCCGAAATAACGGTTGTCGGTAAGTACGGAAAGGGCGTCTGCGCCGCCATCGGCATAAGCACGTGCTTGGGCGGCAGCATCAATATCGGTCCGAATGCTACCCGCACTGGGGCTGCTCCGTTTAACCTCCGCAATGATCGAAAGGTGGCCAGGTTGAATCAAGTTGGCTTTAAAGGAAGGTCCGCGGTGTTCAATCCGGTTAGCCGCTTGAGCGAGTTCTTGGTTGCTGACAGGCCGCACCCGGTCGGCGATCTCGAGTCGCTTCCATGCCATGATTTCAGCCAATTTGTCCACAAGCCAAGAAAGGGCAGTGCAAGCGGGGCTGGCAATCGTTTTGACTCTGGACGGCGGCATGCAAGCGTCTCCCCATGGCTTCTATTGACGAACTACTTGCGACGACTGCACGCCTAAGGGCCCCAGATGGTTGCCCCTGGGACCGTGCCCAAACGCATCGCAGTATTTGTGACTGCCTCGTGGAGGAAGTTGCGGAATTGCTTCAGGCCATTGACCGCAATGATACCCCTAATTTAAGGGAAGAGCTCGGCGATTTACTCTTTCACGTTGCCCTGCATGCCCAAATGGCATCCGAAGCTGGCCACTTTAATTTCGATGATGTTGCCCGAGAAGTGAACGAGAAGATGGTGCGCAGGCACCCCCATGTTTTTGGAGACGGTGTCAAATTGGGAGATCCTGAAGCAGTCATTAAACAGTGGGAAAAAATTAAAGCCGTTGAGAAGGGGACGAAAGCGGTATCCGTCTTTAAAGAGCTACCGCCTGCATTGGGGAGTATATTAATGGCGCGTGAAGTTTGGAAACAGATTGCGAAGAAAGAACTCAATGCTGGGCCAACTGTCGACCGTGCAAGGGTTTCATCTCAGGCTAAGGTTCTTAATGAAAATGAAGCAGGTCGTCGACTTTTTGAACTCGTGGCAGCGTGTCGCGAAGCGGGTATCGACCCTGATTCGGCATTACGGCGCTACACGGAAACTGTTCAGCAACATGCTGAGCAATCGGTAAAAAAATAAACCATGTTAGGCTCCGTCAAACCTCTGATCGTACATGTCGGTGGACGTGACGTTGAGGTTTGGACAAAATATTCCGTGCGTGCCTTGCGCGTCCGTCTTGCCATTCAACCCGGACCGCGCGTCGTACTGACACTGCCTGAAGGAACGCATTCCAGTACGGCAATGCGCTTTCTGCAGGAGCATGGCGACTGGTTGCACCATGCATTGGGCAAGGCACGAACGACGCAGACCTCGGTCCTTGATCACTTTGCTAAATTCCCATCTCTAACCTTTGATGACAAATGGCTCAGTGTGGAAATACTTACCGCTGGCCGTTGTCGTTATGCGATAAAGCACACGGATGATAGCATTGTGCTCGTACACACTGCGGCAGAGCCTGAAGAAAGTCTCATGCGCGTGTTGCGTCGAGTAGCCCAAGATGGACTCGAGAAGGCGGTACATCGGATTGCTAAAAAGGTTGGTGTTAAGATTGGTGCTGTCAGCATTCGTAATCAATCCACGCGCTGGGGCTCATGCTCGAGCAGTGGTGCATTATCGCTGAACTGGAGGCTGATCCTTTTGCCGCCCGCGATGCATGACCACGTCATTTTGCATGAGTTAGCGCACCGTATTCATATGAACCATTCCGAACGTTTCTGGGCACAACTCGAAGCCTGGGATCCAGAGTGGAAGCGACACGACCAAGAGTTAACCAAGAAATGGAATGTCCTTATGGACTTGGGACGTTGATGTCGCGACTTGCACAAAATCAGGATGAAATTTTTGACGTCGTTGACGCGCAAAACTGCGTTATCGGTCAGGCTAGACGTAAAGAGATCCACGCTAAGGGACTTTTACACCGCGCCATTCACATTTTTTGGGTAAAAAGCGACGGACAGCTCTGCTTGCAAAGACGCTCATACGGCAAGGATAGTTGCCCTGGCCTCCTGAGTAGCTCCTGCGCTGGGCATCTAGATGCCGGTGAAAGTTATGATACAGCGGCTTACCGGGAATTAGCGGAGGAACTTGGTTTCACTGCGCCGCAAGGCAGCTTAGTAAAATTAGAAAGTTTTCCAGCGCACCCCGATCTTGGTAATGAATTCGTCACGGTTTATGTGCTTACCCTAGACTTAGTGGCTAAAATTGCTGAGGCAGAAGTTGACGCCCTGCTTTGGCGCACCCCAACAGAGGTTGATCAATGGATTCTAAGCTCCCCTGGACTTTTCTCGTCATCGCTTGTTTACCTCTTCCAGCAGCCAAGCGTCCGGCGAGCCCTCGGGCTTACTGAGAAGGTCCAAGGTTGAAAACTCCCCCAGCTTCTGCGTTTGTTGTCAGGTGGAAAGGACCCCTGTTAAAAAGCACACCCCAATCAATGTACCTTTATTGCATTGGTTATGGGTCGCGCCGCTCGCCTTCTTTTTACGGCTTTGGCTATCCACGCTCCGCGTGCGCACGCATCACACGGTTAAAGATATCGAAACGGATATCGGCGGTAATGCTGTTTTGGTACTTTGGCATGATCGTCTCTTTTTTGCGCCTATCATCACTCAGCGATACCTTAAGTTGCCTGTCTGTGCGCTCGTCAGTGCGAGTAAAGATGGTGCCAAGCTAACCGCATTTTATAACTTAATGGGTATACAGTGTGCCCGCGGTTCCAGTAACCAGCTTGGGGCAGAAGCTTTGATGACGTTGGCTCGGGTTATGCGTAAGGGTGCTCACGCTGGGATCACTCCGGATGGCCCTAAGGGACCACGGCGCGAATTTAAACAGGGTGCACTCGGTTTAGCTCGGGTAACCAAACGCCCAATTATTGTCATGGGCATCCATTATCATCAATGCTGGCGACTCAAGAGTTGGGATCGATTCGCGCTGCCGGTGCCATTTAGCGTCGTCGATTTAACTTTAGAGCGCACAGATCTCGCACATTTGACGGAAGCACAAAGCGTTGAACTGCTCACCAAGCGATTGAACGAACTTTCGGGTGAATAAATAAAAAGGGCACGACAGTGAAGTCGTGCCCTTTTGTTCTCTAGCTTTCTTAGAAGCTTTTGGTCATCGAGAAGACCACAATCCCCTTGTCTAAGACTTTTCCGGTATAGTTGATCCCAAGAGCGTTTGCGTCGGTGTAGGCCAATGATGCGGTGTAGCCTAAGAGAGGGTAGGACAGGCCAACTTTATAGTCTTCGTAATCAAACTGAGTGCCTTCGCCTAATGTCCATCCGTAGTGCAGTCCGACAGCCAAGTCCTTGAGGGACGAGAACGTATAGCTGTATGACAGGTCAACGTAGGTTGTGCCTTCCGAGTCATTAAAATTGAAGTACTTGGTGAGTGCGTAGGATGCTTTGAGGCTTAAGCCGGCATAAGCAGCGCCAAGATTGACTTCAGAGGTGTTGAAATCGCTTGCGCCTGGGTAGAAGTACGAAATGCCACCCAAGGACATATCGACGGCTCCTAATTTAAACGCGAAGGCAGCATAAACATCAGCCTCAATAGATTCATTGCCAACTTCATTCACGTTTTGGTTGGAAGCCCAGAAGCCGACAGAGAAACCTGAAGTGTGTGCGATATCTGTCCCACCTGAAATCGACAGACCGTTCGATGATCCGTTCTGGGAGATGCCCCGGAAGACATAATCCGTGGAGAGTGCCACATTGTGAGTCTGTGACCAAGCAGTTGCCGCGGCAGGTGCCGACTGAGCAAATGCTGATGCAGCAATAAGAATGGAGAGCGAGGGTGTGGTGAGGTGTTTCATAGGAAACATACCTTTAACACGCTCCGTGCCAGAGTGATTTATTGGCTTATTTGCTAGTAAACAACTTACCTAATTGAATTAATTTCGACACGGCTGCCTAAAATCAGGCATGCGCTCATACCTTCTTCTTCATGGACTTGGGAGGAGCGGGCTTCTTTTTAACTGCGGTAACTTTTAAGTTGGGCCTCGATGTTGTCGGAGTGCTTGGCTCTGCGAAAGCATGTCGGCGCTGACGAATCGCCTCTTCGTAGCAACGTACGTAATTCAGCGCTGAGGTCGTCCAGCTGAAGCTGCGCGTCATAGCGCGATGACGTACGGCATGAAATTCGTTTTCGTGCTGATAGTATAATCGAAGCGCTTGCCCTAAGGCCCATTGAACTCCTGTACTGTCGGCATGGTCAAAGACGATGCCCGTGGATTTCGCGTCTCCTTGATGCCATCCATCCACTGTATCTGCGAGACCACCCGTATTGCGAACAATCGGTAGGGTGCCGTAGGCCATCGAGTAGAGTTGGTTTAGGCCGCAGGGCTCAAACCGACTTGGCATGAGGAAAAAGTCAGATGCGGCTTCGATGCGGTGTGCGAGTTGGTTGTCGTAACCAACGCGCACGAATGCACGTTGTGGGAATTCGGCGGCGAGACTTAAGAAAGCTGCTTCCACGGCTGGATCACCGCTACCGAGTACTACCAGTTGAATTTCAGCGGCACGGAGTCGGGCACGCAGGGGTTCGATGGTTAAATCTAAACCTTTTTGATCCCACATCCGTGAGACGATGCCGATCATGGCAGTACCTGGGGCTTTCTCTAAACCACAGGTGCGTTGTAGCTCGGCTTTACATAAAACCTTACCTGTGAGATCTGTCGCTTGATAACGCGCCGGGATAAGGGTGTCGCGCGCGGGATTCCAGTCATCGGCATCGACGCCATTTAAAATACCCTCAAGGTCTGCCGCGCGGTGTCGGATGACAGGGTCTAGTCCAAAACCAAATTCTGGACTCAGTATTTCCTTAGCATATGTGGGGCTTACCGTTGTGAGACGGGTTGCATGGAAGATTCCGCCTTTGAGTAGATTGATACCGCCAAGGCATTCCAGGTTATCTGGACTTAACAGCCATTCGGGAAGACCAAGTAAATCAAAACATTCCGTGCCGAACAGTCCTTGGTGTTGTAGATTATGAATGGTGAGAACCGACGCCGACTGGCCTAAAGGCGTTCCCCGTAAAACTGTGTTCATGAGCACAGGTGCGAGGGCAACTGTCCAATCGTGGGCATGAACAACGTCAGGAATCCAACCATCTGCTAGGCAGAGGTCGAGCCCGGCGCGGGTTAAAAAGAGTGCACGTGCACCCGCATCCACACGGTCGCCGTAAATTTCAGGTGCCCCGTAGTATTTAGGATGCTCTAAAAAATATACCTTCGGGTTTAGGTCGGCGGCTATTTTAACCCCACAACTATCGCTCGGCTTTACGCCGACTACGAGGCTCTCGCGGTAAACTTTGAGTAGGCTAGATGACTGAACAGATCCGTACAGCGGGGTGACGATGCGAATGTCATGTCCTAAGGCTGCCAACGCCTTAGCCAGTGCAGCCGTTGCATCACCAAGTCCGCCGGCTTTTGACCAAGGCGCAACCTCCGGAGTCAGAAAAAGTATTTTCATGCTTTTGCTCGACTAGAACCCAAACGATTCAGCAGCGGCACGCAGGCAATTAAGACCGCAAATGTCGCGACCATTGCGGCATTACCTGCGAAATCATGCACCGTGCCGAAGGAGGAGAAACCCGCTTGGCCGGGTTCGAGTCCAGCGTAGTCGCAGTCAATGGACTTGGCCCCATGCGAACTCACGTACATCGCCAAATAAGTATTTCGAGCAATATTCAGAACGATTGCTGAAAATGCCGATACGCCAATCATAAGAATTCGACGGATGAATACGCCTGGAAAACTACCTTCAATCCAGAGTGCACCGAGGAATGACCCAACGAATATGCAGGCGGAGAGCGAACGGATGCCTGAACATGCATCCGCAATCCCGACTTGTTCGCCACTCGGAAGAAATACGATGACGTTGGCGCGTAGTGAAATGGTATAACCCCCGATTCGTAATAATCCTGCTACAACTTCAGTTACGAACTCAAGCAGTGGGGCTTTGATCTGGTTGTCTACAAGGTAAAGAAACGGTCCAGAAATTATCCAAATTGCAGCTGGAAAAATGCACAAGCCCAAGGCGCTCCAGCGCATGCGCGCTGCTGGCTCAACTGAGTGTTGTGAGCGTACGGATAAAAATGCGAATCCGAGCAGGCATCCCATTAAGCCGAAAGCTATGGCCAGTGTTGATACTGTACCGGTGCCAAAGATAGCGCGCCAAGCTGAGCCCAGCGCAAACGCGATTAGACAGAAAAATGTTAAGGTACGTGCAAGGTTTAGTAACCAAGGGCGCACAGGTGTACCGGGTCGGGACGTTTCACCTGTGAGTAAGGGGCGTAAGTTTACCCAGCGCTCCCAAAATACGTAGAGTGAAAATACCGGTACAAGATAGCCAAAGGTATAGTCATCTTTTGTGCTCCAGATTGCCCACTGATCCCATGTGGCAAATGCCATCATGACTAAGATGATAAGCCCGAGGCCTAAGGTCTCTCGGCTAATAGGCAGAGAGACTTTACCCTGGTCAGGTGATGCCTCAGCCATTTTTAGAACTTGGGGACAGCGTCGAGCAATGTCCGCGTATAAGGGTGCTCGGGTGAACCAAGGATTTGTTCAGGCGAGCCTTGTTCAACAACCAGACCCTTTTCCATTACCAAGACATGATGGCTAATGTGTTCAACCACTGCGAGGTCGTGCGCGATAAATAAATAGGCTACTCCCAGTTCGTCTTGGAGGTCTTGCAGCAAGTTTACAACCGATGCCTGCACGGAAACATCGAGAGCAGAAACGGGTTCGTCGCAGACAATGAGTTCAGGCTGCACCGCTAATGCACGAGCGATACCAATACGTTGACGTTGCCCGCCTGAGAATTCGTGAGGATGCCGCCGCATCTGCTCGGGTTTTAAACCAACTTTTTTGAGCAATTCGGCACAACGAGCTTCACGGTCAGAACGGTTAAGTTGTGGGAAATGGATTTCAAGTGGCTCTGAAAGAATCCCTAAAATATCTGCGCGAGGATTGAGCGAACCGTAGGGGTCTTGAAATACCATTTGGACCTTCTTGCGCCATGGAAGGAATGCTCGGTTATCCATCTGGCCGATATCGACGCCTTCCCAGATAATTTTCCCAGCACTCACAGGTGCGAGTTTTACAATCGCCCGTCCTGTAGTTGTCTTACCTGAGCCGGATTCGCCTACGAGTCCGACAGTTTTGCCGCGCGGGACGACGAAACTAACCCCATCAACCGCCCGAACAGGGTCAGCTTTACTGAACCAGCCCGCACCCGGTCGTGGGTAGTGGACTTTCAGTCCCTGTACTTCTAAAAGGGTGGAGGTACTCATTTGCGCTGGGTTTCAGACTCACGGAGTGCGTCTTCGAGTGTGGAGAGGCGGCGACGGCGTTGACCAAGGCGAGGGATGCAACCAATCAGACCACGCGTGTAAGGATGCTGGGGTGATCCCATGACTGCCTTGACGCTACCTTGTTCGACGACGCGTCCTTGGTTCATGACAAAGACATTATCGGCCATATTTGCGACGATGCCAAAATTATGGGTAATCAAAAGAATACTCATGCCGCGTTCTTTGCGCAGACGTGCGAGCAGTTCCATGATTTGCTTCTGAATCGTTACGTCGAGGGCAGTGGTAGGTTCATCCGCCACGAGTACCTTGGGGTCGCAAGCCAAAGCCATTGCGATCATCGCGCGTTGTAGCATGCCGCCTGAAAGTTCATGGGGGTAAGAAGCCGCTGCACGTGCTGGTTCACGAATACCAACCGCGTCAAGGGATGCTTCGACAGTTGACTGAACATTCGAAATTTCAGGTCGGTGCGCTTTAACAGCTTCGGCAATTTGAAAGCCCACCGTGTACACGGGGTTCATCGACGTGCCCGGTTCTTGGAAAATATAGGCGATTTGCTTTCCGCGAACTTTGGTTAATTCAGTTTCGCTTAAACCGACCAACTCGCGGCCTTGTAGTTCGACGGACCCCGTAATCATACAGGCAGGCTCGGGGGGAAGAAGACGCGTTAAGGCTAGGGCTGAGACGGACTTCCCGGAGCCAGACTCTCCGACAACAGCGAGAATTTCCCCTGGCGATAGGTCATAGGTGACGCCGCACGAAGCCATAGACTCGACACCTCCGGAACGGAAGGAGACGCCTAGGTTCCGCACGCGGAGCAAGGGTTGTTCTGCCATGTCGAAACCGTAGGAGAGGGAGGGTCGAAGGCAAGGAGATGCGTTAAGCTATCGGTTCGCCTTGCGCGTCGGCTCTTGACCCCTTGCATAGTGGCTGTGTCGAGCGATACCCCCATGCAAAGGCAGTACCGTGAGTTTCGAGATAAACTCCCGCCCGATGCTGTGCTTTTCTTTCGCTTAGGAGATTTTTTCGAAGTCTTTGGTAAAGACGCTGAAGTCGCTTCACGTATCTTAGGTATAACGCTAACGAAACGGCATGATCAACCCATGGCGGGTATACCGCACCATGCGGCACCAACCTATGTACAAAAACTGCTCGCAGCTGGCATCAAGGTGGCGATTTGCGATCAAGTTGAACAACCCGTCGCCGGTAAACTCGTCCGACGTGCGTTGACGCGCATTCTCACGCCCGGAACTGCCCTCGAGGATTCCCAGCTCGATTCACGAAAGAGCAACTACCTGCTGGCATTGAATTGGGATAAAGCAGGTTGGCATGCGGCGTGGTTAGATGTTTCCACGGCTGACTTTCGTTTAGCTAGCGATATCACCCCCGATCGACTTTTCCCGCACCTACATGCATTGTCGCCCAGTGAAGTCATCTTGCCTGAAGGCTTAGAAGTACCCGATGCCCAAAGCGAAATCTTAGGTCAGTTGTTAGCTGGACGTTCCGTTTCTCGTACACCGGGATGGAATTTTGATATCAGTGCAGGTGCACGTCTCGTTGGACAGACACTCGCAGTTCATAGTCTTGCGGGATTCGGGCTCGAAGAAACCCATCCTGCCCTGGGTGCCGCGGGTGCTGTCTTAGGTTATGTCACCGATTCGCTCTGTGACCGACCACGTAACCTGACACGCTTAACGGAAGTTCGCTTGGGACAGTCCGTCCTCCTTGATCCTGCGTCTTCACGTAACCTCGAACTCTTCGCCACACAATCCGGACGCCGCGAAGGTTCGTTAATCGAAACACTTGATCGTAGCTTAACGCCCGCCGGCGCGCGCTTGCTAGCCCGTTGGCTTGCTGAGCCGTCGACGGACCTTGCAGTCATTCGCCAGCGCTCCGATGCCGTAGCGGCTTTCGTGAAGCACCCAGGCAGCTCCGCCCGTATCGGCGAATCACTGATGGCAGTGCGCGATATCCCACGCATACTTTCACGCCTACAGAATCGTTTACGCAACCCACGTGAGTTGGGTGGAATTCGAGATACACTGATGGCTCTACCAGCTATACGTGAAGAACTCCGGGCAACACCCGGTGGGGCTCTCAAGGAACTTTCCGAGCGTGTGCATCTCGAATCCGCTTTAGCTGAACGACTCAACGCAGCGCTCGCAGATGAATTGCCGACAGATCTCACCGAAGGTGGCATGTTACGGCAAGGCCTCGATGCCGAGCTTGATCGACTTCGCTCCATGGCTAGCGATAGCAAAGCATGGATTGCGGACTTTGAGCGTGGCGAACAAGTGCGCACAGGCATCAAGTCGCTGAAAGTACGTTACAATGGAGCTTTCGGATACGCCATTGAAGTTACGAAAGCAAATTTAGCCTCCGTACCTGCGGATTACATTCGCAAGCAGACGATGGTAAATGCTGAACGTTATACCACGGAAACACTCCGCACCAAAGAGCGCGAAGTCTTGCGTGCCGACGAGCAGGCACTTGCCCGTGAGACTGAACTCTTTCACGACCTCGTTGCTGAAGTTTTAAAGCATTCGGAGACACTTTACATCACGGCCATGGCTTTAGCTGAAGTGGACGTCTTGCGCGGCTGGGCAGAACTTGCGAGAGAAGGTGACTGGTGTCAGCCCGTTGTTGATGACTCCGATGTGTTGGAAATTTCAGAAGGTCGACACCCAGTTGTCGAACGTATGTTACGGAATCGGCCTGGAGCAGGCGCCTTTGTTCCTAATGACACCCGCTTGGCGTCCTCTGGGGAGCAAGTTGCACTCATCACTGGACCCAATATGGCCGGCAAATCGACGTACATACGTCAAGTCGCACTTCTCGCATTGCTTGCACAGCTCGGAAGTTTTGTGCCTGCCCGCGCTGCGCGCGTTGGTTTAGTCGACCGAATCTTTTGTCGAGTCGGTGCGAGCGATGAACTTTCGCGTGGGCATTCTACGTTCATGGTCGAAATGAGTGAAACATCGAATATCTTAAACAATGCGACTGTACGTTCACTCATCGTGCTGGATGAAATTGGACGTGGTACGAGCACTTACGACGGTATCAGTATCGCTTGGGCGGTTGCCGAACACTTACACGGAAAATTAGGTGCTGGTCCGCGTACGCTCTTTGCAACCCACTACCACGAATTAACGCGTTTAGCAGATACCTTGCCGCGCTTACGTAATTGGACAGTCGCCGTCCGCGAATGGCAGGACGAAATTGTCTTTGTCCGTCGCGTCGTGCCTGGTTCCGCCGATCGCTCCTATGGAATCCAAGTTGCTCGACTTGCGGGTATGCCACCTTCGGTGGTTGCGCGTGCGCGTGAAATTTTAAGCGGGATGGAAAAAGGCGGAGGTCTTCCTGCGGCCGCAAGCATGCCAGATGTGACGCCGCCGTTGCCCAAGCCAACAAAAGCAGAAAAGCCTGCGAAGCCTAAGACGACTGAACAAGGGCAGGCTGAGCTTTTTTAATCAAAGCCGCTCGTTCCAGGCTTTCGAAGAGAATTTCTCTGCTGCTAGAGCGGTTACTTCTTTCGGGTATGCGGGCGTCTTTACTGCTTCAATCTTTGTCCCTAAAGCTTCGGATAGTGCCCTTGTAAAATCTTTCTGGAGTTCGTGGCTTTGAAAATTGGTTAAGTAGGGCTTCCAGAGGTAGCCTTGAAGTAAGAGGCCATCGCGGGTTCGCTTTTGGGCAGCACCGGCTACTTTCTTTCCGTCGATGGTTCGAACCAGGTCATATGGCTCTGAACGATTAGCGCAGACATCAGGCGTTTGAAATGTCCGTGGTCCGCTGGGTGAGGGCACCATCGCCACAGATTGTCCTTGGGCGCGTAGCGACTGATCCAAGGCGCGTAAGACTACTCCGTAA
>CANHHS010000003.1 GCA_947460445.1 Opitutia bacterium
ATGGAAGCGGTTAAGGCAGGCGCCGGACGCGAATCTGCTCACGAAGCTATCAAAGAGCATGCTGTCGCTGTCGCTCGTGATCTTCGGGAGGCTAAGATTCACAAAAACGACCTCGTTGACCGTCTTGCGGGAGACGCCCGCTTGAGGCTCAGCCGTGCTTCCATCGAGGCTGTCTTACTGAAGGCGTCTGATTTAACGGGCTCAGCGGGTTCTCAGGTGGACGGCTTTGTGGTAGCGGCAGCGGCCTGGGCCGTCCGTGTGCCTGAATCAGCAGGCGTTAAGCCGGGTCGGATTCTCTAACTGTTTTCCGCATTGCCAAGGGGGGGAAGGGTTAACACAACCAACCTTTCACACGTTCCATTCCCATGTCACTTCAAGGCAATCTCCTCGTCGCTCAAAGCGGCGGTCCCACCCCGGTTATCAACGCTTCCCTCGCAGGCGTCCTCTCTGAGGCTCTTAACCACGAAGACACGATTCCTGAGATCTATGGCGGCCTCAACGGCATCCATGGCATTCTCAAGGAAGACCTTGTGGACCTCGCCTCCGAGTCGCAATTGACCGTGCGCGCCCTTCGTCACACCCCCGGCGCCGCTCTCGGTACTTGCCGTTACAAGGTGAAGAAGCAGTCCGACTTCGACCGAATCCTTCAAGTCTTTGAGGCCCATAACATCCGTTACTTCCACTACATCGGTGGCAACGACTCCCAAGACACCGCGGCTAAGATTGATGCGGCAGCAAAAGAAAAAGGCTATGACCTCCGTGTCATTGGCGTACCCAAGACAATCGATAACGATCTTCCTGTAACCGACCACTGCCCTGGTTATGGTTCGGTCGCTAAGTATATCGCTACCACGGTTCGCGAAATGTCGCTCGATAACGAAGCGATGGGACAAAACGATTTCGTTTCTATCCTTGAAGTGATGGGTCGTAACGCAGGCTGGCTCGCTGCGTCCTCGGTGCTCGCCCGCCGTAAAGATCGTGCGAACAACGACGCTCCGCACATCGTCTTGCTGCCTGAAGCTCCTTTCAACGCTGATGCTTTCGTCAATCGCGTTCTCGAAGTTCTTAAGTCCAACGCACATTGCTTCGTGGTTGTTTCCGAAGGTGTCCAAGACGAAGCCGGAAATTACCTCGGTGTTGATGCCTCGAGCACAGATGCTTTCGGGCACGCTGTTCTCGGTGGCGCCGGCGAATACCTTCGCACGCTCGTCGAACAGCGCATCGATGGCGTGAAAGCGCGCTCCGCAAAGCTTGGTATCGCTCAACGTGCTGCCTCGCACCTTGCGTCACTCACGGACGTCGATGAAGCATTCCTTTGTGGTCAAGCTGCTGTGAAAGCAGCCCTTGCCGGCGAGTCTGGCAAGATGGTCGTCCTCGCCCGTATCGAAGGTAAGGATCATTACGCCGTAAAGACCGCCCTCGCTCCGCTTGGTGACATTGCCAACGGCGTAAAGGCCTTCCCTGCGAACTGGATTGGGTCCGACCGCATGTCGATTGAGATTCCTTTCATCAAGTACGCAGCACCCCTGATTCAGGGTGAAATTGTGCTACCTTTCGATAACGGGCTTCCTCGGTACGCTCAATTGGCTTCGGCGCGCGTGAAGCGCACCCTCGAGCCTTTTGCGGGCTAATCGCTAGATAGGATACGGGCGGCTTCAAAACCATCCCTTTCAAGGCTCTAAATCGCCTTGGAAGGGACGGTTTTGGCATTGCAGGCAGTCGGACTGTATAGAAAATATACGCGTCCTACCCCCTATGAGGATTTTGTCGTCTATCCTATTTTTTGTCGGAATCGCCGCCTCTTCTTTTGGTGCTATTCAAAAGGGGGTTATCGAAGTTGGCGGACTGAAAGGTAAAACAAGTTTACTGAATGCCCAGGGCAAACGCGCACCGATGAGTCGCGGGATGACATTTAGCGAAGGTTATCGCGTGGAAACATTGGTGGATTCAACGGCCGAGTTACTGCTTTCGAACGGATCGATTATCGCTGTTACCCCTGACACGCTCATGGAGGTAAAAACATTTAGCCAAGTTGCTTCACCGCTGATTATCGCTGGAAAGTATAGAGAGCTTGATGCAGAACCAACGCCTTCAGTTGTACAAATTGAAGTTTATCGCGGAAAGATTGTTGGCGAAGCGCGAAAACTTAACCCGAGTACTCAATTTACGATTAAAACTCCTGTCGGTGTCGTGCGAGTTCGCGGCACTACCTTCGGCGTTGATTATGAAGAAAAGCCAAACGGGCTTGGTTCAATGAACGTTGGCTGTGCGAGTGGCTCTGTCTCCGTTACCACGAATACAGGCCAATCTGTAAACCTTCAGCCTGGCCAACAGGCGACTGCTGTTGGTGTTCCTGAAACACCTCCTCCAAGCGCAACACCTTCATCGACGGATAATGGCACCACGGGCGGCGGCTCGACGACCGATGGGGGTACGACAGGTGGTGGCACCACTGCCGGAGGCACAACGACCGGCGGCGGCACCACAGATGGTGGCACAACTACAGGTGGCGGCACAACAACGGGCGGCGGCACCACGGATGGTGGCACGACGACTGGTGGTGGTGCAGCGCCTGTTACTGCGGATCTTCCTGAGACAACTTTAACCGTCGCTCCGCTTCCGCCTGCAGCAGCTGCTGGTCTAACAAGTACGCTTGCGGCTGCTTCTAACCCTATCCCTACAACAACCACGACAGGTGGCGGTACGACAACAGGCGGCGGCACCACAGGTGGTGGTACGACAACAGGCGGCGGTACCACGACGACAACTGGCGGCGGTACCACGACGACTGATGGCGGTACAGGTACTACTACAGGCGGCGAATCTGGTGGCACAACTGGTGGCGGTGAAACCGGTGGCACGACAGGTGGCGGTGGCGACACTGGCGGCGGTACTCCCCCTCCACCCCCTCCCCCTCCGCCTCCTCCCCCTCCCGATATTACGAATGTTATCGAGAAGGAGACTCAGGATTCAGTATCTCCGAGCGGAGGTTAATAAGTAGGCTTTTGGTTAAGCCCGCTTGGGCTTGCTCTCTGTGCTGACTTCTTAGGCAATAGACGGGTGTCTTGGCCATCCTCCATCCGTGGTTCGCTGATCACCTTTGAAGGTGGCGAGGGAGCGGGTAAGTCGACGCAGATACGCAAGCTTTGTGAGCGCTTGGTCTCGGAGGGCAAGTTGCCTGATGCTGATGTCGTGCGTGTGCGCGAGCCAGGCGGCACATCGATGGGCGAGGGGATTCGCGAGCTCCTAAAACGTCGCGATGCCACAATTTCTTCCGAAGCAGAGGCATTGCTCTTTGCCGCCTGCCGGGCACAACTCATCGCCGAAGTTATCATGCCCGCCTTAAAGGCAGGTAAAGTTGTGGTCTGCGATCGTTTTGCCGATTCCACTGTCGCTTACCAACAAGGTGGTCGCGGATTACCTAGGGAGTCCGTGCGCGCGGTGAATGAACTTGCCTGCCAAGGCGTCACACCTCGCCTGACCTTCCTTTTAGACCTTCCGGCAGAAGCGGGTTTAGCTCGTGCGTCAACGCGTGATGGCGGAAGTCCAGATCGACTGGAAGCCCTCGATTTAGCTTTTCATCAACGCGTACGTGCAGCCTATCAGCTTCTCGCGACTGCGGAACCCACACGATTCTTAGTGCTCAATGCGGCACTTTCACCGGACACGCTTGCGGAGTCCATTTGGTATGAAGTCACCCGTCGCTTCAGTTGATTTGCGAGCTCGCACTACCGAGGCTCTCGTCCGGGCGGCACGTGAGAATCGCTTGCCGCACTCTATCATGCTTCATGGGCATGATTTGCTAACCCTTCGGCAGACGGCATTCGAAGTGGCTGGGCTTCAGTTGGGCGTAAAAGATGTTACCGGTCATATTGATTTTCGAGAACTACGACCTTCGGGCAGAATGCGATTCATCCGCTTGGATGATGTCTTGGATGCGGTTCGCTTCGCCAATCACTCGTCACACTCAGGCCGGAAGGCGATTGTCGTGCATGAGGTTGACCGGATGAATGATGAATCAGCTAATGCTTTTCTGAAAACTTTAGAAGAGCCTATGCCTGGAACAGGTATCATTCTTTATACGACCAGTCCGTACCGAATTTTGCCGACAATTATTAGTCGCTGTATGCGTTTTAATATCGGGGGAAGGCTGTTGGCTCTCAGTGAGCCAAGTTGGCGAACATGGTTAGAAGATTTCCAAAAGCTTTTAGAGTCGGTTAGTTCACCAACAAGACCCCCGCTTTCTATTGTCGTCGCTTACGGATTATTGGCGAGATTTGAGACAGCACACCGGACACTCGTCGAACGTACACTTGAAAAAGATCCTGTTCCCGAATTTGCGGATATCGAAGATCGGGATGAACGTGAAGATTTGCAGTCAGCACACTCGAGCCGAATCGAACGTGCCGTGCGCACGGAGATGCTTGCAGAGATGGAGGATGCCTTGCGGGTGTTTGCTAGGGCCAAAGACGGTCGATCGCGCCCTGTCGCCGAGGCTCTTTTGGCCATCGAGGACGCCTATTTCAGGGCTCATCGACTCAATGTCCCTCCTCTCTTAGCCATCGAGAGTGCCATGCTCCAGTTGCTCCGCGCCATGGCACGTTCTGCACAGACATAAATCGCCCTTAGGTTCGCTTTCATTATACCTCCTTTATGCGCACTCTTTTATTCCTTTGGTTTCCTCTGTGGCTTTGTGCGCAAGAGAGTCAGAAGCAGCGTCCCGAAGTCACTCAAGCGATTGCGAAGATGGCGGATACGATTGTGCGTATCGAAGTTATTTCAGAAGAGGGCGAGGACGGTCGCATGCGTCGCGATCATGCGGTCGGCTCGGGATCGATTATTGATGCACAAGGAAATGTCTTAACCAATTACCACGTTGCTGGTCGCGGTGCGACGTTCCTCTGTCGCTTAGCTAATCGCGAAGAAATCCCTGCGACGTTGGTGGGCGCAGATGCGATGACAGACTTAGCTGTCATTCGCCTTGATCTTAGTCGGCGTCGATCCAAGGAGCCTCTACCTGTCGCTGAATTTGGGGACTCTTCGTTAGTCTCCGCGGGAGATACGGTTTTGTCGATGGGTTGTCCTGCAGGGTTAAATCAATCTGTGACACTGGGTATTGTTGCTAACAATCAAATGGTCATGACCCGTTTTGTGGGCGATATGGACTTAGATGGCGAATCTGTCGGTGAGTTGGTTCGGTGGATTGGTCACGACGCGATTATTTTTGGTGGTAATTCGGGTGGGCCGTTGGTGAATGCCTTCGGGAAAATTGTTGGCGTGAACGAAATAGGCGTGGGTAGCCTTGGGGGTGCAATCCCTGCGAACACCGCCCGTGCCGTTGCCGCTGAACTGATCCGTCATGGGAAAATTAGCCGTAGTTGGACAGGCATAGAGGCCCGATCCCTGCTACGCAGCCAAGCTGATAAGCACGGTGTGCTTGTGGGTGGCGTTTTAGCTAACTCACCTGCTGAACGTGCCGGGATTAAAGCCGGCGATGTGATTACGGCCTTTGATGGAACATCCGTCCATGCAGATTGTGCAGAACAGATGCCAGATTTTCACCGTGCTGAATGTGGTTTGGTGATTGGTAAAGAGATAGACGTAACATTGTTACGTAACAACCAGCCCGTTGTTGTTCGACTCACCCCTGTAGAGCGTGAAGCTCGGGTTGCACGAGAAGTCGCGCTTTCAACATGGGGAGCGACGTTCCGTGATCTAACAACCGTCTCAGCATTGGTGAACCATCGCCAAGACCGCAAAGGTGTGCTGGTGCATTCACGCAGAGAGGGCGGGCCGCTGGCTGCGGCTAAGCCTGAGATTAATGAGCGCGATTTAATTGTATCTGTTGCGGGCCACCCCGTCGCTAATTTTGCCGAGTTGCGCGCGCGCACGCTCGAGGCGACGAAAGGGTCTGCCGACCCTGTTCCTGTTTTAATTGGGGTGCGCCGGGGTGAGGCGGAAATACTTTCTGTTGCCCGTCTTGGTCCAGAACCTGAGCCGACGACGGTGCCACGCGTGCCAAAGGCGTGGGCAGGTTTAGCCACGCAAGTGCTCACCCCAGAACTCGCTAAAGCCTTAGATTTAACTGTGCGTTCGGGTGTGCGGGTTACTCAAGTCCTACCGAGTTCGGGTGCGGCCGAAGCCGGTATCCTGATGGGTGACATTTTACTGAAGCTCGACGGTAAGGTGATCACATCCCGTCGCCAAGAGGATGCAGATAGTTTTGGCACTATTCTTCGTGAGTATCCTGTCGATGCGACCGTGGAACTAGACTTGTTGCGCGAGGGTAAGCCTTTGACGGTCAAGATGGCCTTGCGGGAGCGTCCTGCACCCGCACCCGAGTTGCCTTCCGTCCGTGATATCCGCTTAGGATTCACTGCACGTTCCTTGGGTTTTGATGACCGAGTCGATCGTGGTTTGCGCGAAAGTGCCCAAGGCGCCGTGGTCACAAAAGTTGAGCGTTCAAGCTGGGCTGATTTGGCTGGTTTGCGCATTTCGGATATTCTTGTTTCGGTTAATTCTCAGCCCATCACAGATAACGTTTCTTTACGTAAAGCGCTGGACACCCTTTTTAAAGAACGCCCGCAGCATGTCGTCTTCCAGATTGAGCGCGGAATTACCGGAACCTTCTTGGAGTTCGAACCGAATTGGGATGTTCTCGAGGAAAGTTCCTTAAAATAACTTTATGTACAACCGATTATTCATGCGTCTGCTTACGCTTCTTTGTCTAACGTCTGCTTTAGCAGCCGCTCCAGGCGACACACCCGCAGAAGTCACTGCCCGCAAGCTTCATCAGGCTTTGGCAGATGCCGTTGTTACAATCCGCGCTACGGTTACGATAACCGTTACGCCTGGCGATCAACCTGCGCAGACTCAGGACCGAACCTTTGAGCAGCTTGGTACGGTAGTTTCGTCGGACGGCCGCGTGCTACTCGCTGCTTCGTCAATTGATCCAGCGGCTATGATGAATGGACGAACCGTTAATACACAAGCTGGCCCGGTAAAGCTTTCGGCAGTCTCTGAAGTAAAAGAAGCCTTCATCGTTTTAGCGGACGGCACAGAGATTCCTGCTAAAGTTATCTTGAAAGATAAGGACCTTAATCTTGCGTTGATTGCGCCCATAACACCTGTTGCCGAGAAGTTTGTATGTGTAGATACAACAGTCTCCGATACCGTTGTGCCAGTCGACGAAGTCGTTGTTTTGGGGCGCATGGATAAGTCGTTTGATCGTTGTGCTAAAGTTGAAGTCGACAGCGTGGCTGCCGTTCTCACGAAGCCTCGGTCGTTTATATCTATTCACATCCCTGTCACAGGTTGTCCTGTTTTTAGTGTTAACGGGAAGTTTGTGGGTATGACTTCGGGCAAACAGACGACAGGGGACGACGGTGATAGCGAGGGCATGGTCCCTGTGGTTATCCCTGCAGAAACACTTCGTAAGTTTTTGACGCCAGCAGTGGCTAAGCCTGCGCCAACGCCGACGAAGTGATTCGTATTTATCTATTTTCTCGCAACCGAGGCATAGACCTCGGTGTTGTATAGGCACATGGACGTTCCTGAGTCGGATCCTGATGCAGACGACCGCCGTTTAATGCTTTTAGTTGCGGCGGGCGATGGCGATGCATTGCGGATGATTGTGGAGCGGCATCACGGCCGGCTGGTGGGGTTTCTGACGTCTCAGTTGGGCGCGCAGGCCGTGGCCGAAGAGTTGGCTTTAGAAGTCTTTGTCAGGCTTCACCGCGCTGCCCCGCGCTGGCGCCCTGAGGCCAAACTCAGTACATTCCTTTTTCACATCGCCCATAACTTGATGCTCAATGAGCATCGTCGACGGGCTCGGAAGCCAACGAGCCCGATGGAGTCGGCCCCAGAGCCTGGAGATGACACCCATGCCTCCAATCGAGCGGTTGCTGACATTCAGGAGGCCTTTCTGAAGGCAGTTGAGGCTTTGCCTGAAGAACAGCGCGCTGCCATCCTCTTGCTCGTCCAACAAGACCTCTCCTATGAGGAAATTGGCAAGGTTATGAAGGTGTCAGTTCCTTCTGTGAAGACTTGGGTGCACCGAGCGCGCCTACAGCTACGTAAAACGATGGGGGATGAATTCCGCATACTTTCATGAAACTTGATCCTCATTGCGGGGTTTTATCCTAGAAGCCGTTTACCGATGGACGACATTGATCCCAACTTCGAAGCACCCTTGCGCGACGCTTTACGTCGACGCCGGGAGCTTATGGTTTCTGGATTTACCGATCGTGCGATGGTAGCGATTCAGCGTGATACGCGTCGCCGTAAAGTTATTCGCTGGGTGTCAATTTCCGCACCCTTAGCAGGTTGTGCTGCATTGCTCGCACTATTTCTCGGCAATCTGTCGGATGGCCTCAATCCCAACGAAGCAGATTTTGCTCGTTTGATTTCAGCGCACGATAAAGTGATTGTTTCAACGCCCCATCTCGATGACACGGAGGCCTTGGTAGCATTCGCATTTTCGCAATCGACGCTTACGGCGCCACGTCTTGATACCACGGATTCCTTGGAGGAATTAATGGATCTTGTGCTGTCTGAGTCCTGAGTCGAATTAGCGGCCTTCTTCACGCAGGACTTGAACGATATCAGCGAGTCCAAGGACACGTCGGCCATGCATGTCGCGTTCGAAATATCGGTCAACCTTGCGAACAAGGTCAAAGGGTTCTTCCGGCAAATTATCTTCGTCGAACTCCATCTCATCCACAGCGTCAAGGTCGTCTAAGACATGACTCATGCGGCGGGCATCGCCTTCAATGATTTGGGCAGGATTTGAAAGACCGCCACGCTTAGGCAGTGTGAAGATTAAACAAGGAACGGATTCGGACTGTTGTTTTTCAAGAAACTTACTGAGCCAGGCATTGGGAACGTCCGATCGGCCTACCAGTACGGCTGCATCTGAAAAATGTAAGCAAGCCTGGTACCAATCCGAGAGCACGTCTCTTCGGTGCAATAACGGAAGATCAATAACGGTGACGATACGTTTAATTTCCCAGCCAGCACTTGGCGCGCTGGCAATGAGAGCTTCGAGTTGATCAATTTGTGAATGTCGACCATCCGTTACCAATACCGCTGCTCTTTCCTCGCCAGGTTCTGGCAGCGAAACTTTGCCTGCAGGATTTGACCAATGGCTTTCATCCGTGGTTGGTCCATGGGTCAAAACGCGGACAGTTTGCCCTTCTGGCCAACCATAGGTAGCGATATCTTGGGCAATCTCGCTGCGCTGAGAGCCCGTGACCCCCAGCACCAGGCATAGTTCTTTCATCGTGTCCGGCCGCACTTACCAAACGAAGCATTTTGCGCACGGTCACGCATCCAGTGGTCGACGAGAACGAGGGCGGCCATTGCTTCAACAATGGGCACTGCCCGTGGGAGCACGCAGGGGTCGTGGCGACCTCTGGCAGAAATCTCCGTTGCTTTACCTGATTTCTCTACCGTGGTTTGTGGGCGTAAGACGGTTGCGGTCGGCTTAAAGGCGATACGGAAATCTATGTCTTCGCCATTGGAGATTCCGCCTTGAATACCACCCGAGCGATTCGTTGTTGTGCGAATACGTCCGCTACGTTTGACGAAAGCGTCATTGTGTTGGCTGCCCCGAAGTAATGTCCCGGCAAAGCCGCTCCCGATTTCAAATCCCTTGGTGGCCGGCAACGACAGCATCGCTTTGGCCAGGTCGGCCTCGAGTCGATCAAAGACAGGTTCACCAAGGCCTGCAGGTAAGCCTGTGATTACACAGCGAATGACGCCACCGACGGAATCGCCTTCGGCACGTGCTTCCCGGATACGTGCTTCAATGCGCGTGGCCGTTGCAGGGTGCGGGCATCGACAGAGGTTTGCTTCAACCGATTTTTCAGTCGGTAGCTTCGAGGGTTCTGGCATGCGGATGTCTTGTACGCTTTCAACCCAAGCGACAATTTTTGCGCCACAGGCGTGGTGTAAAACAGTTTTGGCTACGGCTCCCGCAGCGACACGTGCAGCCGTTTCACGTGCGGATGCTCGGCCGCCACCTTCGACGGCACGTATCCCGTACTTCGCGTCGTAGGTGAAGTCTGCATGTGAAGGTCGATAGGCCTTCTGCATTTCTTTATAGGCCGAAGGGCGCTGGTCGGTGTTACGGATCAGCAGGGCAATTGGGCTGCCCAAGGTTAGGTTATCGGTGGATACGCCTGAAAGAATTTCGACAGCGTCGGCTTCTTTGCGTGCGGTGGTCAAGTCGCTCTGGCCAGGTCGACGACGTGCCAGTTCGCTTTGCAGGAATTGAAGATCAAAAGGGACACGGGGAGGGCAGCCATCAATAACAACGCCAATCCCAGGACCATGGCTTTCGCCAAAAGTACTGATTCGGAATAGATGACCGTGAATATTTCCCATGTAGGTGAAAGAGGTGTTCAGAAAAAACGCCGCCAGGCTTGAGGCCAGGCGGCGTTATTCAAAACCGTCGACCGTAATTATCGGCCGAGGCTTTGGGTAATGCGGTGAATGACCTGCTGGCTCTGTTGGCAGTTACCAAGGGTACCCCAGCGGACGGAAGTTGAAGTGCATTCAGCTCCAGAAGTGGCATCGCTCGCTTTATTGATGTCGATGGTGACTTGGACGTCGCCAATGGCGCGTGCGTAAACAGTGACGCCGGTTAATTCGCCTTCGCTCGAGCGGTGCTCGGTTTCGCCGACGCGTCCAAGAATACCAAGATCGCGCATACCATCGAGGGCGCGCTTGCTCGCTACAAAGACAGCGGTGACGTCAGACTTATAAGTGGTTGTGAGACTTCCGCCCGACCAGCTTGCTGAGCTGTTATCAGGATTGTCGACGCCAACCGCGGTGGTGCAGCCAGAAATGGCTAAGGTTGAGACGAGGGTGAGGATAGGCAGGATGTGCTTCATGGCGTAGGTTCGATGTACTGTGAAAGCAGAGCCCGAGCCCTATGGCAAATGCAAACCGCAGGCCCTTAAATGTGCGATAAAGCCGATTCTGTAATGAGAATCTTAATACAATGCTACAAGAAGGCCCGGGGATCGACGCGCCCGGAGGCCAGAAGGCAAAAGCTGTGTTTTGTTAAATATATGCTAATAAATACATAAAACTATAACAATTAACATTTTACAGTTTATGTGGCTTTAAAATGGACGAAGTTGCTTGTGAGTAAGTAAAAGGGGGTGATTTGGGGCTAATTGCTTGACCAGTGGGGCAGAGTGGGGGAAAGTGGGTTCAAAGGGGGTACTTTCCCTCGGCATAAGCTATGTCAACGCCCAACCCACATCATCACGGACTCTTCACTGGTCTCCACCATGGCAAGGTGGACGAGAAGAATCGTGTCACGATCCCGGCGGCCTGGCGGTCAGACGAACTCGAAAGTCAGAGTTACCTCGCCATCTTTCACCCTGCTGTCGGCAGTGTGATTGTTTTCCCACCTGCGATGGTTGCGCGCATTGCCGAGGCAGCTCGACAGGTGGCTATCAGTGATCCTGCAAAAGTGGATGCGATGACAACCTTGGGTGAGAACAGTATAGAGGTGAGTTGTGATCGTACCGGCCGCATCACGTTGAACGATCGTATCGTCACTCAAGCAAATCTTGGACGTGAAGTTATTTTTAGCGGTGCATTCACGACGTTCCATATCCGTGGGCAGAATCCTCCGCGTCCCGATCGTGATTCACCGCAGACGCGCGCCATCTTGGAAGCACTGCGCCAGCTGGGTCTTTGATTTTGTATCCATAATCTATTTACACTATTCACAGCTTGTTCACACCTACGGTCCATGCCCCTGTTTTGCTCGAGGAAACTCTCGTGCTACTGGCTCCGCGTAGCTCTGGTAAGTACTTAGATTGTACGTTTGGCGGTGGCGGCCACACCTCGGCGATTTTATCACGAACAGCCGGAGCGCATGTCACGGCACTTGATCAAGACCCAGAGGCGGTAGCGCGTGCCAGTGAGATGACGAGCCGCTTCAAAGAATGCTTTTCGTTTTTCCCAATTAATTTTCGTCACCTTGACCGCGTCCCGGGGTCTTTCGACGGTGTTTTGATGGACATAGGGGTGTCTTCACACCAGCTCGATACGCCAGGACGCGGTTTCTCTTTCCGAAATGATGGACCAGCTGATATGCGGATGGATACCGCATCGGGTCTTTCGGCTGCAGAATTTCTTGAGTCAGCTAGCCGTGAAGAAATTGAACAAGCCATTCGCGATTATGGTGAAGAACCTCGCTGGCGTCGTGTCGTCAGTGCGATACTCGCAGCAAGGGGTACAGGTAAGCTTTCGCGTACCGCATCGCTAGCTGAGCTTATCGCTCAAGCGGCTCCACCCCCGCCTGGTCCGAGAGGGAATCACCCAGCAACGCGTTCATTTCAAGGTATCCGCATTGCGGTGAATGATGAATTAGGCGCACTCGAGGAAGCTCTACCGAAAGCGTTCGCAGCGCTGTGTACGGGCGGCGTGCTCGCCGTCATTGCTTTCCACTCTTTGGAAGACCGGATGGTGAAACGTTACTTTAATGAAATGAGTGGTCGTCCGGTTGACCGCGATGATTCACGGACGCAAGATCAGCGAGTTGTTCAAGCGGAGTTACTGACACGTAAACCTGTCTCGGCGGGTGAAGCCGAAACGCACATCAACCCTCGCAGCCGTTCTGCCCGGCTTCGTGCCATTCGTCGCCTGACTCGATGAGCTCATTACGTTCATGGGCAGTCTTTTTCGTTTTTGCGACGATAGCCTTGGGCGTGGTGGGCGTGGTCGGGATGATGCAAGTGCGCCTTCAAGCCGATGAAGTCGGTCAACGTATTCGACGAATCGAAAGAACCACTGAAGAACGCCGAAAAGAGTTAGCCTATATTGAACGCGAGCGGAGCAAAGCCCAAGACGTTCTTAGTCTAGAACGACGTGTGGGTGAAGACCTGCGGCCACCCGAGCCGACTCAAGTGATTTGGTTACGACCTGCTTTTGTGCATCCAGCGACGAGTGCGACCTTGAATCCACGTATGGCTGCACTGGATAGTGCGGTACGAGAACCGATTGATCAAGGCGGGGGTGTCCAACGATGAGTCTGACTCACGCCAGGCGTTTTCGATTCCACGCCTTGGTGTGCCTCGTCTTGCTAGGATTCGGTGCGCTCCTTTGGAAGTTAGTTCAACTTCACGCAATTGACGGTCCGCGTTTACGCGCTCATGCGATTGAAGCGCGCCGTGAAGTCACTCAACGACCTAGTCGCCGAGGTGAGATTCGAGATCGCCAAGGAAATCTTCTCGCTGCGTCGGATACAGTTTGGGATGTCGGTATCGATCCACATTGTGTGTTACCCGAAGATCGTGGGCGGGCTATGCAGATAGCTAAACTGCTGAATATCGCACCGTCTAAAGTTGTGATGGCAATGTCGGAGTCTAGTCTTTGGCGCGAGCCCACAACTCCCGAGGGCACGCGCCGCGAGGTCCGTTGGATTGTTCTGTCTAAGGAAGTCAACGAAACCATTAAACGTGCCGTTGAGGCTTTGCACATTAAGGCACTCTATTGTGAAGAGAAATTCCGACGAACCTATCCGCAGGGTTCTCTTGCGGCCCATGTTGTTGGCTACATCAATCAAGATGGCGATGCGGTGAGTGGTGTTGAGAAGTCATTTGATGACTTGTTGCATGGCCAAGATGGCTGGGTTGAGTCTGAGCGTGATGGTCGTCGTCGCGAAGTGGTTGCAAGGCGGTTACGAGACGTGCCTGCAGTCAATGGTCAGACCATCGAGCTAACGATTGACTCCGTTATCCAGAGTTTTTGTGAACAAGAACTATCTGAAGTCGTCGCAGCTTATCAGCCGAAAGGTGCTGTGGTAATTGTTAGTGAGCCGCGCACGGGTAAGATTTTAGCATTAGCATGTTCGCCGACTTTTGATTTAAACCGCTACTCTGATCGCAAAGCCTCACCGCTGGACTCACAGCGTAACCGAGCTTTAGCAGATTTGTATGAACCTGGTTCAGTTTTTAAAATTGTAACGATATCGGGCGCGCTTCAGGCGGGTATGATTACGCGCCATTCGGTTTTCAACTGTTCGTCTGATGTTATACCCTATCGCGGGCGCATGGTTTCGATGCCTGCCGATTCTCACCACATGGGCTCAGCGGATATTAGTCGCATAGTCGCCGAATCTTCAAATCGCGGGACCGTTCAGGTTGGGATGCGTTACGCAGAAGCATTAGGTGAAGCGCGTTATTTTGAACTGATTCATGCTTTTGGATTTGGAGCCGAAACAGGTATTGCCTGCAATGGGGGTGAAGTTCGTGGCTTGTTAAGTCCAGTTTCGCGATGGGACGGTCTAACGATTTCACGATTACCGATGGGACACTCCATCAGTGTGACCCCAATCCAGATGCACATGGCGATGTCGGCGATTGCGGCAGACGGTTTGCTGATGCGCCCATTGATTGTCGGACGGGTTTTAAATCCCGACGGCTCAATTTCGGTTGAGTACGGTCCGCGCATTCATGGTCGTGCAGTCTCCGCAGGGGCAGCGCATGAACTCGCTGATTTGCTGCGTGCGGTTTGTTCAAAGGAAGGCACGGCACCCGATGCGGCGATTCCCGGTTACGACGTTGCCGGTAAAACAGGCACAACCCAAAAGCTTATCGACGGCCATTATTCTACGACCAAGCACGTTGCTTCTTTCTCAGGTTTTTTCCCAGCATCGAATCCACGTATTGCCATCACGGTGGTAGTGGATGAGCCGAATATGCCAGGGGTTGCTTATGGCGGTAAAGTTTCCGCACCTATTTTCCGCCGGATTGCTGAGCGGTGTATTAAACGGTTAGAGATTCCACCCGTGTCAACTGCGCCAAGCCGCAGTTTTGCTGAACGATGAGTGCGGCCCACGCTACCACGGAGCATGCGTCGCTAACGACGCTTCTCAAGGGTATGCCAACGTTAGGTCGATCCGGAATGTGGCATAATCGGATTACGGCAATTGTCACAGACAGCCGACGCATGGTGCCCGGAGCGCTCTTTTTTGCTCTCGATGGCATCCGTTCGCAGGGTCACTCGTTTGTGAACGAAGCGGTCGCACGCGGCGCTGCAGCCATTATCTCTGCGCACCCAGTCGAGGGTATTCCTGGAGCCGATGCAGCTCAAGTTTCGGAACCGCGTAAGGTCCTTGCTGAAGTCTCACGACGTTTTTATGGGCACCCTGAAACTTCGCTGCGCTTAGCAGCCGTCACGGGTACGAATGGAAAGACAACCGTTACGACGTTGTTGCGCCATTTACTTGAGCAAGCCGAGCACAAGTCTTGGGGGCTCATTGGAACTGTACGTTACCAGTTAGGCGCACGTTCAATTCCTTCGTATAAGACAACGCCTGAGTCGGCAGATTTAGCGATATTCTTTAGACAAATGGTCGACGCTCAGTGTGTCGGTGCGTGTCTAGAAGTAAGCTCCCATGCCCTCGAGCAAGATCGTGTGCATGGGTACCATTTCTCGGTCGCCGCGTTTACTAACCTCACGCGCGATCACATCGATTACCATGGAGATCTGAAGCGCTATTTACAGGCCAAGGCCCGCTTGTTTGATGGATCATTGGGTATACGTCCGCATACGGTCGTCTTGAATGCAGATGATACCGCGAGTGCTGAATTAGCCCGATTAGCTGCGCCCTCCGTCGTGTTGACGTTCGGTTTGAACGACTCTTCAGATTTGCGTGCGAATACAACTGCGCTAACCTTAGAAGGAGCTTCGTTTGAGGTAACCTGGCAAGGGCACACTGCAAGTTTCACTTCACGACTTCCCGGTTCCTACAATGTCTCCAATGTGCTTTGTGCACTCGGCTGTGCCGCCGCTCTCGGACACAACCCGCTTTCTCTCGTTTCGGCGGTAGAATCTTTCCCAGGTGTTTCTGGTCGCATGGAGCGGGTTGAAGCCGGGCAAGATTTTCCAGTCTTTATAGACTACGCTCATACCGATGATGCCTTGCGTAATGCACTTGGCATGTTGCGTGCAATTACGCCAGGTCGCGTACTCTGTGTCTTTGGCTGTGGGGGTAACCGTGATCGCGGTAAGCGCCCAGTGATGACGCAAGTGGTGGCTGAACTCGCCCACCGTGCTTGGGCAACCGCCGATAATCCACGTCGTGAATCATTGGAAGTTATCTTTGATGATATGAGGCCAGGTGCAGGCTCCCCCGGCGTCATGGATTTTGTTGCCGATCGCCGCGAAGCGATTGCCCGTGCCTGTGCAGAAGCAAAGAGTGGTGACTGTGTCTTGATTGCGGGTAAGGGGCACGAAACAACCCAAGAATTTGCCGAAACCGTTGTGCCCTTTGACGACCGACAGGTCGCCCGCGACGTTTTGCGTAACCTCCAATTACGTCGTGCTTAAAATGCCGAACTTCGACCCTGCATTACTTGCCTCATGGTCTTCGGGACAGTGGGCCGGCGTTTTGCCATCTCGCGTCACTGGATTTGGAAATGATACGCGCGTACTTTCGCAGGGAGACGTTTTTGTAGCCCTGCGTACCGCCCGCCGCGATGGGCATGATTTCCTCCATGATGCTCGAACACACGGCGCATCATGTGCGTTGGTTTCACGCAAGGTTGTCGACCCCTTGCCACAATTAGTCGTAGAAGACACACTCCTTGGTTTACAGCGCGTTGCTTCCGCTTGGCGCTCAACCCTTAAGATGCCGTTTGTGGGAGTAACGGGAAGTGTTGGGAAAACTTCCTTAAAGGAAATGTTACGTCAGGCGCTTGGCGCACGTGCGTATGCAACCCAGGCGAATTTAAATAACACGCTGGGTGTGCCGTTGGCGATTTTGCAGGCAGACCCTGCACTTCACACTGCGTCTGTTATTGAAGTCGGCATGAGTGAGCCAGGCGAGCTTGCTGTTTCTGCGCGCGTGTTGCGTCCAGATGTTGCCGTCGTCACCAATGTTCGTTCAGCTCATCTCGAAGGCTGCGGTTCCATAGAAGGCGTCGCACGCGAGAAGGCAGAGTTAATCCGTGCACTCGCGCGTAACGGCGAAGCCTTTGTTTTAGCGGAGACGCTTCAATTCAAAGCATTTGATGAACTACGCGATCTCTGCGTCGCACTTTGCGAAGATGGCCAGCTGGCACCCGATGGCGTGCGGCGTGTTGTTCGCTACAGTCTTCAGCCCGTTAACCAAGGTTGGCAGTTGCGCCTTCGCGACGCTGATCGGGGAGAGTTAAGTATCGAACTCGGGCCCATTTCTCTGGGCCAAGCTCACAACGCTGCGTTAGCAAGTCTGGCAGCTTTGCGATCGGGTGCAAAGCATGGCGACATCGCCCTAGCTCTTTCTGCATGGCGCCCGCTTAAGGGCAGAGGTTCGGTCCATGATTTTTCAGGCCATCCGCTTTATATCGATTGCTACAATGCGAGCCCAGCTTCGTTGGCTGATGCTGCGCAGACTTTTGTACGTCAGACAACCGGACCGCGCCTCTTTGTATTAGGAGGTATGGCTGAATTGGGTGCCGAATCCATTCGGCTGCATGAAGCAGCAGGTCGTGCATTGCCGCTTAGCCCTGGTGATCATGTCATTGTTTACGGTGGCGATGCTCCTGCGCTCGCTGCCGTCTGTGGCGGACGTGTTGCCGCGAATCATGCCGAGTTGGCTGCGGCAATTCAGGCTCACCGTGGTCCAATCTTATTAAAGGGAAGTCGTGCACACGCCCTTGAACGTGCCCTGCCGGAAGCACTCCGGAAAACCTTAGGATTCCACTGAGATGCTCTACCGTTTAAGCGAACTTGAAAAACTTTGGGGGCCTTTCCGACTTTTCGATTACTTGTCGGTGCGTATGATTTTTGCGTTCATCACGGCGCTGGTGATTGGTTTGGCGCTTTCGGGACCTATTTTGCGGGCATTGGCGAAACTCCGTCAACCTGAGCGCGATGCGCGTCTAATGGGTGAGCTCGCGAAGCAAGGAGGGCAGGTCCCGACAATGGGTGGATTATTAATTGCAGCTGCGATGCTGCCCGCAGTGCTACTTTGGGTTAAATGTAATCTATTAGTCGTCGCCGCTTTGATTGCCCTCATCGGCATGGGGGCGATTGGCTGGTATGATGATTGGCTGAAGATTCGCCATGGTAGTGCCGATGGTATTTCCGCCCGCCGTAAATTAGGACTTCAGTTTGTCGTAGCTGCAGTGGCGTTCAGCGTATTGCTACTGGATGTAGATCGACAAACGTTGATGGCTGAAATTTGGGTTCCGGTGTTAAAGCAACCTGTGTGGGCTCCCGGAGCATTTGGTCTCCCATTGGCGGTTGTGCTCTGTGTGGCAGGTATTTTCTTCTGTCTCGTTGCGGTTGGTTCATCGAATGCGGTTAACCTAACGGATGGACTTGACGGATTAGCGATTGGTTGCGTGCTCACAACGACGCTCGTTCTGGGGGTCGTTGCATATTTAGTCGGCGACGTTCGTCACGCTGAATACCTTCAGCTCCGCCATGTCATCGGTGCGGGTGAATTGGGTGTGCTATGCTGCGCTTTAGCGGGTGGGGCTTTAGTCTTCCTTTGGCACAATGCGTCGCCCGCGACTATTTATATGGGTGATGTCGGCGCCCTGGGTATCGGCGGATTCCTCGGCGTAACTGCGTGTGTGATCCATCAACCGTTCCTTTTAGCCATCGCAGGTGGCGTCTTCGTGGTCGAAGCAATTTCTGTCATCCTGCAGGTCGCCTACTTTAAGAAGACAGGCGGGAAGCGCTTGTTCTTGATGACGCCCATTCATCATCACTTCCAGAAGCTTGGCTGGCCAGCGACCAAGGTCGTTGTTCGTTTCTGGATTCTCTCACTTCTTTGCGGCCTGCTCGGCTTGCTTTCGCTCAAACTTCGATGATCGAGCTACCCGAAATTTTACTACGTCGACTGAATCGCCCCGCAGCGATCTTGGGGACAGGTGTTAGCGGTCGTGCGATTGCTGAAGCACTGCAGGCCGCCGGAAAGTCATCAATCAGTTATGATGAGCGTGGGCCTCATGCCACTTTTGGTGCTGCCGAAGCTGCGAGTCACGACCTCGTTGTCATCAGTCCAGGATTCGCACAAACGCACCCTTGGTTGCTCGCAGCGCGTCGCGCAGGATGCCTCTGTCTCTCGGAATTAGATTTTGGTGCATTACTTTGGGATGGGCCATCGATTGCTGTCACAGGTACAAATGGAAAAACCACATTGGTTGATTTCCTGGCTTTTGCTCATAAGCGCGCCGGTCAAAATGCAATCGCTTGTGGGAATGTTGGGCTGCCATTAACTGCGGTTGCTTTAAATTCCTCGGTCGCTGGTTTGTTGCCGATTGTAGAAGTCAGCTCGTTCCAGGCCGAAGACCTCAGACATTTTTCGCCGGAAGCAGTTATTTGGTCGAACTTCGATGAAGACCACTTGGATCGTCATGGTGACGTTGAAACGTATTTCCGCGCTAAACATAAACTTGTCGAACGTCTACTTCCAGCCGGGCCATTAGTTGTGGGTGTTTCGGTGGTTGAAGCTGCCAAAACATTTGGGATTAGTCTTCCTGATGACGTGATTGTCGCTCGTCGCGAAGATGTAGCGGATTCCATTCCATCGGGTTCACCGTTTGATAGTTGGCCACAGCGCGAGAACTGGGCTTTAGCGGTCGCTTATTGGAAGGCGCGCGGACTGCCGCTGGAGACCTTAGAGAGTGCCGCCCGTATTTTCCGACTTTCGCCGCACCGTCTGCGCAAAGTTTCTGAAGCTGGCTTAGTGGAGTTTTGGAACGACTCTAAGGGAACAAACTTCCATGCAACCTTAGCTGCTCTCCAAGAATTTACCTTACCCGTTCGCTGGATTGGCGGGGGCAAATGGAAGGGTGGGGACATGCGACGTTTTGCCGAGCGTCTCTCGAGCGTTATCGAATCTGCTTTCTTAGTCGGCGAGACTGGGCCCGAGTTACATGCTTTATTCCAAGAACTTGGGCGTCCCAGTAAAGTCTATGGAACGCTCGAAGAAGCGACACTTGCAGCCGCCCGCGACGTGGCTCAGCGCACTGTCGTTCTGCTGAGTCCAGGCTTCTCGAGTTTCGACATGTTCCGCGGCTATGCCGAGCGCGGTCTTGTCTTTGAACGCGCCGCGCACGGCTTGGCGCAAAAATCCCGATAAATTTCCACCAGGAATACCAAACACACATAACCCAAATACATACTACCATGAGACCCATGCTCACCATCAGTGCCGTTGTGCTTCTGCACCTCGGAATTATCGCCGTTCTTGTCGGCGTTAATGGCTGCCGGACCACTACCGGCTACGAGAAAGACGGAGATCTCGGTGCCTACGTCGGCGTTGCCGGCGCCAGCGCTGCATCGTCGTCTTCTACCCCTACTTTAGGGGGTATGAACGAAGCACCCAAGCCCTTGTCGGCGACAACGAAGCCTGCGGGCACTGTTGCGCAGACAGTCGGTAAAGGTGGCACGCACACTGTCGTTGCCAATGAATCCCTCTGGGTCATTGCTCGTCGCGAAGGTGTCAGCATCGACGCAATTTGTGCGGTGAATAATATCGAACAGAATACAGTCCTACGCGTTGGCCAAAAGCTTGTTATTCCAGATGGTTCAACGCCGATTCCTGCTCGCAAAACTTCGACTGCTAAATCGACAGGTTCGTCCGCTCCTTCCGCACCTGCGGGCCCTTCGCCTTTAGCTGCACCTGCAGGCGGATTCGGTGGATTCGGTGGTGTGCCTGCTGCAACCGAAGCACCAAAGACTGCTGCCCCTGCTGCTGAAGAGAAGAAGCCTGCCGCACCTGCTGCGTCGACTTCACCTCTGGCGGCTCCTGCAGGAGGCTTTGGAGGTTTCGGTGGCGTTCCAGCCACAACGACCCCGACGCGCTAATCGTTAGCAACGCGTATGGTGTTTAAGGCCGAACAAGGTAGTACGACCCAAGGGGTCGTCCGTGCTACCTTGTTCGTCCCTTTCTTGGTCGCCGCGTTAGCGATATTCGGGCTCATCGCACTGTATAGTGCGGGCTACTCGATGTCGCTGCGCGAGCCGACTGCGGCGGTCACCCGCCAGCTTATTTACGTGCCTATCTCATTGTTTATGGGATGGCTTGCTTGGCGCGTGGACCTCGACGCACTGCGTGCTGTGAGATGGTATGTGCTGTGGGCAGTTATGTTTTTACTGTTACTCGCACGCACTCCCGGCATCGGAAGAATGGTCAATGGTTCGTGGCGTTGGATTGATTTCGGATTTTTCCGACTACAGCCCTCTGATCTAGCAAAAATAGCTATGGTCATTGTTTTGGCTGACTTACTCGCTCGGATGCAGCGTCGAACATTGCCTTACCGTGGTCATTTTTGGCATTTCAGTTCCCGTGAGCCGTATGTGTTTACGCCCCGTGGTTGGGCAGATTTAAAAGAAGGATTCCTCGAGCCTGTCGGGGCTATTTTGCTAGTCTGTGCAGGTATTGCCCTTGGGCCAGATCTCGGAACGATTGTTCTGTGCTGTGCAGTCGGGGCAGCGATGCTCTTTGTCTGCGGTGCACGTATGTCCTATTTGGGTACGGCGTTCATCATCGCAGGATTGGCATTTACGTTTTTGGTACTGAACTGGGAAAATCGTTTACGTCGCTTCATGTCGTTCATGGATCCCGAAGGTCGACAAGGTGATGAAGCCTACCAGCTTTTCCAAGGAATGTTAGCGTTTGCCTGTGGAGGTATTACTGGTGTTGGTCCAGGCAACGGCATGCAGCAGCGTGCTTACCTTCCTGAAGCACACACAGACTTCGTCTTCACGATTATTGGAGAAGAGTGGGGCTTAATGGCTACAGCCCTTGTCGCTCTTACATATTTAGGAATCTTCTTAATTGTGATGCGAGAGTTGCGACGCTGCACGGACTTGTTTCGATTCGCCGTCGCTCTGGGCTGCTCGCTCTTCCTGACATTACAGGCGCTGGTTAATATGTTAGTCGTTACCGGCATGTTGCCCACCAAGGGTATCGCGCTACCCTTTATTAGTTACGGAGGTACCAACCTTGTCGTTTCGGGGATGCTTGTTGGGTTGATGCTGAATGCTTTGCGTGATCAAGGAAGGTCATTGGTTAAACCCGCTATCCAACAATGAGCCGTGTACTTTTAGCATGCGGTGGCACGGGTGGTCATCTCGCACCCGGTATTGCGTTGGCTGAAAAACTTCATGCGCGTGGGGTGGAGACATTACTTTTGGTGAGTCGGAAGACTGTCGATTCGCGCATGCTTGCCCGCTACCCGCACCTTCAATTTCGTGCCGGCCGAGGGCGCGGATTCGGCCCAAGCTTGCTCGACCGGATTTTATTTCTGCCCTCAATGGTGTGGGCGCTGCTGGATGCACTGTGGGTTGTTGTGAGTTTTAGGCCCAATGCGCTGGCTTGTTTTGGCGGATTTATGTCCGTTGGACCAGCGATTGCATGTTGGCTGGCACGCATCCCTGTTCATTTGCATGAAGCGAACATGCATGCCGGAAAAGCGATTCGCTGGTTAGCACCGTTGGCTACAACCGTGCATGCGCCACCCGCAACGGGTTTACGCAGCAAGTTCTTGCGGTCAGGCGGATTTCCTCTCCGCGCAGAGATTCAGCCATTGGGAGTCGACCAAGCACGCGCCGAACTTCATTTTCCAACTTCGGGTAAACTTATACTCGTGGTCGGGGGTAGCCAGGGTGCGAACGCGCTCACGCGTTGGGTCGAAGCATCTACACCTGCTTTAGTAAAATTAGGTTGTCATGTATTCTGTTTAACAGGACCAAACGGTAGTGAGCGTCGTGAGCAGTACGGTGAAGTCGTGATTCGCTATGTGCCTTTCTGCGATCGCATGGCAGCCGCATATTCTGCAGCTGATCTAGCCGTGAGTCGCGCGGGTGCGGGCACACTTGCTGAACTGGCTGCCTGTCGCACGCCCGCAATTCTCGTCCCTTATCCGCGAGCTGCAGATGACCACCAAACGGCGAATGCACGTGCCCGCGAAGTCGTTGGAGCTTCGCTACTTTGCCCTGAGAGTGAGCTTTCTGAATTGATGCCAGCGATTGAGCGTCTCATGGCGCAGCCGCAGTTGCTAACGCAGATGCGCGAAGCTTTGGCGCGCGAACACCTTCTTAACCGTTGGGATGATTTGGTTGATGATATCGTCTTGGGTGTTCACCGGGAGGGTTCGTTATGAGTTCTTCACGCTCCGCATGGATGTTGGGTGTAGGTGGAATGGGCGTTGGGCCTTTGGCGATATACCTTAAGAGCGAGGGTTGGGATGTGCGTGGTTGCGATGATGCCATGGGTGGCCCCATGGCTGCGCAGCTTGCGACTGCGGGTATTCCTTTACAGGCGAGTATAGAAACAGGGAGTTGGATGCCTCAGCTTGTTGCGCATACGAGCGCCATAAAGACGGGTCATCCATTGCGTGAACAAGCCATGAAGGCTAACTGCCGCATCATCCGACGCGGTGAACTTCTGGCCGAACAAGCAAGCGCTCGCCGCCTTGTAGCCATTTGTGGTAGTCACGGAAAAACCACGACCTGCGGAATGGTCATTACGGCCTTAACGGCCGCGGGTGCGGATTTCGGTTATGTGCTCGGTGGCCTTTTCCGTGATCCATCCCTAGCGCCTGCACGAGCGACGACTGGTTCCGACTGGCTCGTTGCTGAAGTCGATGAAAGCGACGGGACAATTGGGGGATTTTCTCCTGAAGTGACTGTCGCAGTTAATCTCGATTGGGATCATCCTGATTATTATCGAACCGAAGCAGACCTTGAGCGTGTTTTTGCCGAACTTTTCCAACGTACACGTAGTCTTATTCTTATCCCACATGGAAACGCACGGTTGCATCGCTTAACACAGGGCGTCACGGCCCGGGTGCTGACAGTGGGCGAGGGTGGTGACTTTGATTTACGTGCCGTTGCTGCTACCCACGGAAGTTCAGAAGTCGAAGTTAGCGGACTTTGGGCTAAAGGAAAATTAACATTACCCGTTGCGGGCTCATTTAACCGGATGAACGCAGGTTTTGCCCTCGCAGTCGCTCAGCACATTGCCGGGCAAATCGGCACAGTACCCTTGGGCGTCTGGACGGGCATCCGTCGTCGCCAAGATACACTTTTCGAGCGCTCAGGTTTGCGAGTGTTGGCTGATTACGCACATCACCCGACGGAAATTGCTGCTTTGTTGGGTCTTTTACGTGAAACGCATTTAGGAAAACTAATCGTTGTCTTCCAGCCCCACCGTCATACGCGGACGCGTCAATATGCGGCGGCATTCCGTGAAGCACTCTCCGTTGCCGATAACGTACTCATTTTGCCAGTATATGCAGCGGGTGAAGCGCCGATAGAAGGTGGCAGCTCTGACAGTATTTTATCAGGCACGGGGGTTGAAAAATTCCAGCTTATCCAAAATCGTACCGAGTTACCGCAAATCTTAAAAGCGTTGGTAAGAGATCATGATGCAATTGTGGCTTTTGTAGGAGCGGGCGATATTGAAAAAGACGCCACAGCTTTTGCGCGTGATTGTTGGCGTGCGCCTACTGCGCCGCATGCGCCTGCAGATTTTGCAAATCGAGTAACACCGTTTCTTTCCTCTCCGAATGTGCTTCGCCGTCATGAATCTTTGGCACGGCGTGTGACCTTGGGCGTAGGTGGAGTCGCAGAATGGTATGCAGAGCCAGCAACCGTTGAAGATTGTGTGGCATTACTACGTGCGGCTGCGGAATGTGACTTACCCGTCTTTACAATCGGTCGTGGATCAAACCTTCTTGTGCCAGATGATGGCTATCCTGGATTAGTGATCCATCTCTCCTCAGAGCACTGGGGGGCGGTGCGTAAAGTCGACGATTTACGGTTACACGTGGGAGGAGGTGTGCGCCTGAAAGAACTTTGTGGATTCGCTGCGCGCGAAGGTATGGCTGGTTTTGAATTTCTTGAAGGCATTCCTGGTACGATTGGTGGTTCTTTGCGTATGAATGCGGGAGCCATGGGCAGTTGGATTTTTGACCGTGTTGAGTCGGTTGAATGGCTCGGGCTCGACGGCCATGTGCGTACCGCAAGGCGAGCTGGACTGGATGCTACCTATCGCGATTGCCCACAACTCCATGGAGCGGTGGTGCTCTCAGCTGTTCTCATTGCAGAGGGTCGGGATGATCCAAGTAATATTCGTGTGAAGATGGAGAAGATGTCTGCGCAGCGTCGTGCAACACAACCACGCGAAGCGAGTGCGGGTTGCGTCTTCCGTAATCCACCGGCCGATAAGGCAGGCCGTCTTATCGAGATGAGTGGGTTAAAGGGCGATGTGCAGGGTGGAGCAAAAGTCTCTCCAATCCATGCTAACTTCATCGTGAATACGGGTGAAGCCACCGCAGCGGATATCCTTTTACTTCTGCGTCGCGTACGGGGAGTGGTTAAGGCCGAGCGCGGGATAGAGCTTGAACCTGAAATTATTGCACTTGGGAAAGAATGGAGGGATTTATTATGAGTCAGCACGAACTTATCATTCTTTGTGGCGGTCGTTCGTCGGAGCGTGAAGTTTCCCTCCGTTCGGGCGCAGCGGTCGCTCAGGCTTTACCCGGCTCACGCCTGGTGACACTAGAGTCAGACGCATTACCTGAATGGTTGGACGCGCAAAAACACATCGTTCTCCCCATGCTTCATGGCGGATGGGGTGAGGGCGGCCAGATGCAGGCTGAGTTGGAAGCTCGCGGTATTTCTTTTGCAGGTTCCGGTGCGGCCGCGAGCCGGCTTTGCATGGATAAGGTGGCGACAAAGGCTAAGTTGCGTGCCATTGGTTTGCCCGTCGCCGATGAAATTTCTTTTGATGGTGCTTCGCCGCCAACGGTTGAAGTTTTACTCGGACGTCTTGGGCCAATTATTTTTGTGAAACCCGTTGATCAAGGAAGTAGCGTTGGTTTACACCGTGCTGAAGGGCAGGTGCAAGTTCAGCATGTGTTAAGTTCTTTGGGGTCGGGTCGCTGGATGGCGGAACCCAATCTTTCGGGTCGTGAGTTGACGGTGGGCTTGCTCGAAGGAAAAGCTTTAGCGATTGTCGAGATTGTGTCTCCCAGTGGCGTTTATGATTATCACAGTAAATATGCGCCCGGTGGGTCGCAGCATATTGCCCCTGCGCTTCTCTCGCCTGAAATTACCGCTAAAATTTTAAAAGCCGCCGAAGAAGCTTTCGCGGTTTGTGGGTGTCGTGATTTTGCGCGAGTTGACATCATTCTCTCCCTGACAGGTGCCTTCCATATTTTAGAGATTAACACGTTGCCCGGTATGACTGAAACGAGTTTGCTTCCAGACTGTGCTGCGTGTTGTGGAATCAGTTACTCTGAGTTGGCTTCACGGATGTCCCGTGGTGCTATTAAACGATCCAGCCTCGCCTCCTAATGTTCACTGCATTTCTACGCCGGTTATTTGGATTCGATCATCGCGAAGCTTACCGTGGTCCCGATGACCGTGACTGGCGTCGTTTTGTCCCGCAAGAAGTGCAACGTGTTCCGCAGACGGCTACAGGTCGTCGACGTGTTGCGCGTTCTTGGATTTCGGGAACCTTGGTTGGGACCTTCTTTATTCTTTTAGTTGCGTTGGTCTGGTTTGCTTTAGACAGCGAAGGTGGACCTGAGAACACGATTGCAATTCGTTTTCGCACAGATGGTTTTTTGCCTGACAGCGTGGCTCGACGTGCGATCTCGCCCATAGGTGCAGAAGGTTCTCAAGACGTTATTACGATTCGACAAACACTTGAGGCTGAACCTCAGGTGCTTTCGGCTAAAGTCCGCCGGTTGGGTAACGGCACAATCGACATTGATTTACACGAACGTCTGGCTGTCGGTCGACTGGAAGTCATGCAAGCAGATGGTAAACCCCAGTTGCGTCTTTTAGGTTCAGATGGGGTACCCTTTGTTGGGGTTGGTTATCCGCAACAAGCCATACGTAATCTCCCAGCGGTGATTGATTTGCCTGCCGAAGTACACCGTGAAGGGGTCAAATCGGGTGCGCTTGAACTTGCGGCAGCATTTCTTGCGTCCGCACGTAAGGGCTATCCGCAGCTACACCGAGAGTGGGAGTCTATTTCTTTGCGGGATTGCTTTGATGGTCGTGCAGATATCTCGGGAGCTTCATTGCGAGTTCGTATTCGTCCAGCCTCTCAGCCTCTCGATCGTGCTGCCTTAACCGAAGTTGTCTTCTCGAATGCGGAGTGGGCTAGAGAGTTGTCACTTTATGCGGGTTTGGATATTGATAGGGTTCTTCGCCGTCCGGGCATGAATTCACCTTCATACGTTTTAAAACTTCACATTCGTAATCGTTCACAACCTGGAGCAGCTACGATTGAACCCCGCCTTGTACCCCCTTCTTCCCGATGAAAGCTAAGACTTCTACCGCCCCTGGGCGCATTGCCGCTCTTGATATTGGCACACATAAAACTGTCGTCTTGGTTGGCCAAATTGTTGATCGACGTGTTCGCTTACTAGGCTTCGGTGAGCGCCGCACTGAGGGCGTTGTTAAAGGCGTTGTGCAAGATCTCGAGCGTTTAACGGAATGTGTACACCAAGTGATTGCCGACGCTGAGCGCAGTTCGGGGGTCCCCTTGCATGATCTCTACGCCTCGGTGAATGGCCCAATGGTTGATGGTGAGCGGGTAAAGGGTATGATGCCTGTGCCTGGTCGGGATCGTCGCGTCACCGCTGCTGATGTTGAAGCCGCTAATTTATCTGCACGTCGGATTGAGCCGCCACCCGGACGCTACACGCTTCTTTATATGCGCCAACCAACGTTGTTGGATGGCAAGCAGGTAGCGAATCCCGTCGGTATGGTTGGCGAGCGGTTAGAGGTGAATTTCTGGCGGGTAACGCATGAGGACAGTACTCTCCGGCAGCGCGTTGGGATGATTAACGGAATGGCCTTACACCTGCGTGACTTCTTATTGGGCAGTCACGCCGCAGGTTGTTCTGTTGTGAGTGATGCCGAAAAGCGCACCGGCTGTTTGGTAATTGATTTTGGTGCCGGTACGACGAATTGGATTCTTTATTACCGTGAGCATATTTTGTGTGCGGGGTGCATCTCGGTTGGTGGCGAGCACGTTACCAATGACCTTTGTTCGGCGCTACGTGTGCGCCGTGAGTTTGCTGAAGAAGTTAAGTTGCGTTATGCCAGTGCGATTCACCGCCCTGAAGACGCTAATCTCACTATCTTAAAAGAAGGTGCAGTCGGCGGTGATCAGCAATTCAATCGCGGCACGATTAATCTCGTGACGTCTGTTCGAATCCGGGAACTCTTAGAACAAGTTCAGCAAGATATTCAGACGCGGATGCGGGCAATTTTTGGGCGCGATGTCGAAGTGACTCCGGCTTTATTGCCATCGGGTATCATTCTGACGGGTGGTGCTTCTCAGTTGGCGGGTCTCGCAGAAGCTACCACGCAAGTTTTACGCTTACCCGCTCGTCTTGGTGTACCCGTTACCGAGGCAGAGGCTTTGCGTAAGCCAGAGTATGCATGTGTGCTCGGGATTATGGCAGCTGCCCTGGTGAATGAGGCTCCCCCGCGCCGTCAGCCGCGTGGCATCTGGGCTCAAATACGTGCCCTTTTCCGTCTCTAATATGTCTGCTGAACAACCTATTCTTCTGGTGGGTGTAGGTGGTGCCGGTTGCGCGCTTGTTGGGCAGTTAAGCAACACGATGCCGCCGAGTATTCGAACTTTAGCCGTGGATGCCGACGCATCGTCATTGGCCAGTTGTGGTGTTGTTGATCAAGTTCAAATCGGCCGCGCAGTCTTGCGGGGTTTAGGTGCAGGTGGAGAAGCCAAAATGGGTGCTTCCGCTGCGGAAGCTGACTTGGCTGAGTTGCGTCGTTGGTTGGCTGGTCCAGCCGTGGTTGTATTCGTCACCGGTCTCGGTGGCGGCGTCAGCGGTGGTGCCACGGGTGTACTCGCTGCTTTAGCTGCAGAAGCGGGCGCGATTGTCCTTGGATTAGTCACATTGCCTTTTACGCATGAGGGTGAGCATCGGCAAAGTTCAGCCCGTGACGCCCTTGTGGCCATTAATTTAAAAGCCCACGGCGTGGTGGTACTGCGAAATGATGATCTTCTGCAAATGGTTAAGCCCGAAGCACCCGCGACGGAAATGTTTGCAGAAACGCGACGGTGGATGGGCTCTGCTTTGGAATCCCTTTCAGGTTTTTTTGCACCCGGTGCGTTGATGCCACTCGACCCCGGTGCGTTGCGGGCGCTGTTTCCTTCGCTCGGCTGCTTAACGATTTTTGCGACAGGTGAAGGCGAAGGTGCCACTGCAGTGGTTACGGCTGCTCGAGCTGCATTGGCGTCACCACTTTTGCCCCACGGTCCAGAAGCTACACGCGTTGACCATTTACTCGTGCAAGTCGTCGGCGGGCCATCGTTGACTACGGGCGACTGCCAGGCTGCCGTAGCTCTCTTGCGTGCTGAGCTCGGCGGCGATCGGGTGACGCTTTTAGGTGCACGGATGGATGGAGCGCTCGAAGGTAAAGCCCGTGTTTCTATACTTGGCGCATCACCGCCAGCGCCTCCGGGTAAAGTCAAAATGGCAAAAGGTAAGCGGCCATCCAAGGCAGCTCTGGATGCATCTCAGCAGATGTTTGGTTTTGCCTTAGAACAAAATCTCCGGCGTGGCCTCTTTGGTATGGCCGAGCCAACTTTGTTTAATGGTGAAGACGTGGACGTGCCTACTTACTTGCGTAAAGGCATCCGAATTCAGTCTAGTTGATTCCCCGGTTGCTCCTTGGCTTAGTTCTTCTACGTTACTTCCTGCATGGCCGCCTTTGATGTCGCCCGTATTCGCCAAGACTTTCCCTTATTGGAACGGAAAGAGCGGGGTCATGTTTTGGCCTACTTAGACAGTGCCGCGAGTTCTCAGAAACCTCAGTGTGTTATTGATACCATCGCGCGTTATTACCGTGAACAGCATGCAAATATTCACCGTGGTGTTTACCGTTTGAGCGAAGAAGCGACTGCCGCTTACGAATCCGCGCGCAAATCCGTCGCCCGTTTCTTGCATGCACCGGATGCCCGCGGGGTTATTTTTGTACGCGGTGCTACCGAAGCGATTAACCTGGTTGCTGATAGTTGGGGGCGTGCGTACTTAAAGCCTAACGACGAGATTCTGCTCACAGCGATGGAGCATCATGCCAACATTGTGCCTTGGCAGGTTGCGGCAGAGCGTGCGGGTGCCCGTGTGGTTGTTTGTCCCATTACCGCATCTGGCGAAGTCGACATGGTGGCATTCGCCAAGTTGCTTTCACCGCGGACGCGTCTTGCATCCTTCGTCCACGTGTCGAATGCACTGGGCACAGTAAACCCAGTTGTGGAAATGACACGCTTAGCGAAAGCGGTCGGCGCCACGGTCTTGATTGATGCGTGTCAGTCAGCGAGCCACTTTGACGTCGATGTGACGGCACTTGGTTGCGACTTCCTCTGTTTCTCAGGACATAAAGTCTGTGGTCCGACTGGTATCGGCGTACTTTGGGGCCGACCTGAGTTGCTTGATCAAATGCCTCCGTACCAAACCGGCGGCGACATGATCCAGAAGGTTGATTTTGCCGGTACGACCTATCGTCCTGCGCCTGAGCGCTTCGAAGCGGGCACACCGCACATCTCGGGCGCCATTGCCCTGGCCGTTGCCCTAGATTACGTCACAAAGTTACGTCCATCTGCGCACGCTTACGAACAGCAGCTGCTGGCAAGTGCGACGGAAAAACTTCGGGCAATTCCAGGGCTTCGCATTGTGGGTGAAGCCAATGAAAAGGTGTCGGTTATCTCTTTCTTAATCGATGGTGCACACCACCACGATGTTGGCATGCTGCTTGATGCCGATGCGGTTGCTGTTCGTGTTGGCCATCATTGCTGCATGCCCTTGATGAAAGTTCTCGGCATTCCTGGTACCGTGCGCGCTTCTTTTGCCTTTTATAACACGGAAGAAGAAGTGGATCGTTTGGCGACATCGCTTGTGAAGGTGCGTGCGATGACATCGCGCTAACCTTTACCACCTCTACCAAGGGTGTGGAGAATGCCTTGGATTTGCCAGTTGCGAGCACGGCCTTCGAAGCCGAGGCGTTGGCGCACGTCCTCTAATTCATCAGGTCGTAAGCCGGCTGGCCATTCGAGCCATGTTTCAAGGGCTGCTTGGACGTCTTCTGACAACGGCAGAATCGCGTCGGTTGCCACCATGTCTGCAAGTCCTTCAGGGAGCATGGCTCCAAAGATACCATCAATGAGGCCGCGCCGCGTTGCATCCTTTTGAGGGATATCTTTTAGCCATCGCACAACATGCTCCCGCCACTGTGGTCTCTGTCGGCACAAATTCCCATAGAGCTCAATGCGACGTTGGGGGTGGCCTGCAGGACGAAGGCCACGTAGTTTCCATCGCCCGGATTGTTCAAGGTAGAGTTCCGCTGCGTCTGACATTGCAAAGGATTCCGCGCTATGACGCAGGGCGAGTTCTGCCATGGGGGCGCGGTTGCCGCCCTGACCGAGGCACTCGAGCACTGCGCAGTGTAGGCTGTCATGCCAACCGAGCTTTGCACGTCGTTGAGTCAGCCATTGTGATTTAGTTTCAAAGCGCTCGGAGGCTCTCCGTCG
>CANHHS010000004.1 GCA_947460445.1 Opitutia bacterium
GTATTCGAAGGAAAGGCAGCGGTGTTGGTTACGAGCAGTCGCCCAAAGCGTTGCGGCTGTTCGCTAGCGAGGCCTAATCCAATGGCACCGCCCCAATCATGGACGCCAAGGTCGATGTCTTGTAAATTAAGTTTATCGCACAACTCGCGAAGGTGGCGGATACGATCTGACAGGCGAATCATCCGCCCAGGGCGATCGGAAAGCCCCATGCCCACATGATCTGGAATAATCACGCGGCGACCACGTGCGACCAATTCTGCAGCGAGATTACGCCAAAGAAATCCCCAGCTCGGATTGCCGTGCACTAAGAGTACTGGGCGAGCATCGCGTGGGCCGAGATCAACATAATGCATACGACCCGCATCTGTTTGGTGCCAACATGGCGTATAAGGCCATAAGGTGCGTAGCGACTCAGGGATGCAGTCCATGCTTAAAGGGCTTCCGCAGCCAACATGAGCGAACTTAAGCCGCTCCCAATGCCGAGCAGGGCAATTTTATTCCCTGCGACGATGCGGCCGTCTCCACGTGCTAAGGCTAGCGTCGCCGGCAGTGAAACGGAGCCGACATTACCGAGGCGGTCAAAACTCATGCAGTCCTTCACAGTATCGAGACCGAGGCGTTCGAAAAGCATCTGCGAGTGGCGCCGTCCGACTTGATGGGTGACAACCCGATCGGGCGTGCTTGCATCCCACCCTGTGGTGGCACGAAAACGCTCCCAGCATGTGCCAGCCAAGTTGATACCTGCATGAAGCAGTGCTTCGGAATCTGTACGCATATCTAACTCCGAAGCAGCGCTATCGCCTTCGCAGAGATGGTTGGCGGAGGAATCTGTGGCTACAGCTCCGCCGTGGATACGGTAGCCACCAGGGGCTGCGAGGTCATCACGGCAAAGTACTGCGGCGGCGGCGCCTGCACCAATCGTTAGATTTGCAAAGTAAGCTTTAATCGTGTCGCGCGTCAAAGAGGTGTCTTCATTCAATGTTCGAATTGTTCGCTCGACTAATGGACGTCCATCTTCGCCCGCACAAAGTAATGCTCGGCGTATTTGTCCCGACTCAATCAATCCCGCAGCGAGCGTGATGGCATTCGCAAAACCAAGACACGCATTTGAAATATCCAGGATTTGAGACTGAGCACCTAAACCAAGAATGCCGTGAATGTAGGCTGCGGTTGAAGGCTCAAGGCGATCGCGGCAAACTGAACAATGAATAAGTAAATCAATGTCTGCAGGGCCCACCTGTGCAGCCACCATTGCCCGACGACCGGCCAAGGCGGAGGCTTCGGAGGGACGGATGGCCGAGGGCCAGAAACGCCGCTCTTGAATGCCCGTCATGAGCTCTAAACGGCCTTCAGGCAGCTTTAAGCGCGTATACAGGGGGGCTAGGCGACGCTCAACTTCATCGGATGTCCAAACCTCCGGAGGCAACTCGGCAACGAGCCCCGTCAAAACGGTGCGTGCGAAGCGCATTAGTCGAGACGCGTGGCTGCCTTAACCACATCTTCATCAAAGTAATTCGCATCCATACCGGCATTCACGACGACACCTTGAGCATTCACGCCGCTGGAACGAGGAGAGAGAAGCCAAACGGCTGCGTCGGCAACTTCTTGCGTCGTTACTGCGCGACGACGGAAGGTGAGTTTTTCTGCAAAAACATAATTGGCGAGGTAACCTGGAATACCTGCCGAGGCACTTGTTTTTAATGGACCGGCATTGACCGTATTAAAACGGACTTCGCTTTCGCGACTAAACGACTTGGCGAGAAAACGGGTTGCCGATTCAAGCGCAGCTTTGATCGGAGACATATATCCGTAGCTCGCAGCGGTAACCTGTGATGAAATGCCAATAGCAACAACCGAGGCATCTTTACGTAAGTGACCCTTGAGCGCATTGGCTAACTCAACCAGCGAGAAGCAAGAAATAGCCGTCGCTTGGAGAAAATCAGCGCGCACGGTTTCATGAAAAGGCACCAAGCCTTTGGAATAATTGGCGAAGGCGACGCTGTGCAGTACGCCATCCAGCGGACCGTGATCCTTGGCAACATCTGCAGCGAGTTTTCGAATTTCATCTTCATGCTCGAGGTCGCAGACGTACACGGACTTGCCCGCTAATTGCTTATCTAAAGAGGCACGACGTGCCTCCGAGCGCACGGAATAGATGACCTTGGCGCCCTCCCCTTCAAGCGTTTGGGCGACATGCCAAGCGACTGATTTGCGATTAGCCACGCCCACGACGAGATAGGTGCGACCTTGAATGCCGAGGAAAGACATGAGGGTATTCAGTGGGTTTTATCGACAAGGGCGAGTGCGTAGCGAATCGTAAGTACAGCCTTTCCGTCCTTACGTACTGTCCCAGTCATAAAGTGAAATTGTTGCAGAGTTTCAACCGGGCGAACCTCAATCGTCACACGGTCTCCTGGAAAGACCATGCCTTTAAATTTAGCTTCTTCGATTCGACAAAGAACCGGCGTCTTTCCTTCGGCCGTCTGACCTTGAGACTCCAAGCGTTTGGTTAGAAAAATAGCCCCCGCCTGAAAAACGGATTCGCAGAGCAAAACCCCGGGCGTGATCGGACTTCCGGGGTAGTGACCCTCGTAAAAGCTCTCATCAGCGCGAAATGTTCGCGCACACACAGCATGCTCCGCATCGAGCTCGACAACCTCGTCGATAAACAGAAAAGGTGGGCGGTGAGGAATGACAGACTTTGGGTCAAGCATGCACCTTATGGGTAGGCGGTAGACAGGCTTTAGGCAATCTGCTCTTATCATCCGACGCCTGCATTTGCTAAAAAGGAGATTCTGCCTTAACCTACCTTCATGCGCTTTACCCTATCCCTTATGACCTGCTCTCTCCTATCCTGCTTTGGGGCCTCTAGCCCTGAACCCGTCCAAGTTGGTAGCGCCGTACCAGCTGTCACCTGCAATGATGAAACCGGGCAAGCCGTCGACGTGGCCAAAGAAGGTGCCAAAGGCCTCCTCCTTGTCTATTTCTACCCCAAGGCCGATACACCGGGCTGTACCAAACAAGGGTGCTCACTGCGCGACAGTTGGGCTGAATTGGGCAAACGTGGGGTCAAAGTATTTGGCGTTAGCACCGACAGCGAAGCAGACCAGAAAGCCTTCAAAGAGAAATACAAACTGCCCTTCGCTTTGCTCGCCGATAAAAATAAAGAAGTCTGTAAAGCTTTCGGCGTCAGCACGACATTGGGCTATGCCTCACGCACCGCATTCCTCTTCCGCGACGGCAAGTGCATCTGGGTTGATCCAAAGTCGTCTACTTCCGACCAAGCGTCGGTCGTCTTGAGCTTCCTCGAGAGTCAGACCAAGTAACACTTGGTCTTAGCAGCCTAGCTTAGAAGCCCTTAATCTTAAAGAGGTCTGTCACGCTGCTATTGCCGTGAATGCGTTTAATCGCATCGGCAAGCAGTGGCGCCACCGACAGCACAGTGATGGGTAGACCCTTGGGGGTCACCGGCACGGTGTTAGTCGTGATCACTTCATCGATTGGTCCATTCCGCAGACGGTCATAGGCGACGTCCTGCAGCATACAGTGTGAAACCAGTGCGCGCACAGAACGTGCACCGTTTTTCTTCAGCAACTCTGCAGCCGCCACCAAGGTACCAGCGGTTTCGGTCATGTCGTCAACAAGCAGGATATCTCGACCTTCAACTTCGCCCACTAAGCTAATGGCTTCGACAGTGGTGTCGCTCGTACGGCGCTTAGCCACAAAGCCAAAAGGCAGGCCAAGCATGTCGGCTACCGCAGCGGCGTATTTCAAACCACCGACGTCTGGCGAGAATACCGTCGCCTCACGCACCCAGGCCTTACCACGAATGTGGGCGTAAAAGACGGGCGAAGCAAAAAGGTGATCAACAGGAATATCGAAGAATCCTTGAATTTGTTGCGCGTGTAAATCAACAGCGAGCACGCGATTGACACCCGCAGCTGTGAGTAAGTTTGCGACGAGCTTAGCCGTGATCGGCACACGTGGTTTATCTTTACGATCCTGACGCGCGTAACCAAAGAACGGAATAACTGCCGTAATGCGGTCGGCCGAAGCACGGCGCATCGCATCCACCATAATCAACAACTCCATGATGCACTCATTCGCAGGCATGCATGTAGGCTGAATAATGAAGACGTCGCACCCGCGGACGTTTTCATTGATTTGTACAAAGGTTTCGCCGTCGGCAAAGCGCTTCACTGTGGCTGCACCGAGGGGGACTCCGAGTCCGTCGCAAATCTCTTTAGCCAAAGCTGGGTTGGCATTCCCGGTAAAAATCTTGAGAGGAGGCAAACTCATGGTGCGGACTTACGAACAGAGTCCAATGCTGCGGCGAGCGAATCAACCTTTTTGAAGAGGTCAGGCAAACGACGGGCCAGAACGGCCACCCGGCGCTCTAGGCCAAACGGCATAGCCGGCGTTCCATTCATAAAGCCATCTGCGGGCACATCCTCGAAAAGACCTGCCTGGGCCCCAAGCTTAACGCGGTCGCCAAGCTGAAGATGGCCCGATACGCCCGCTTGGCCGCCAAGAACACATCCATCACCCATGACGGTTGAACCAGCAACGCCAACCTGTGCAGCAATCAGGCACTGACGGCCAATCCGCACATTATGCGCAATTTGCACTAAGTTATCAATTTTCGTGCCACGGCCAATGACGGTGCGACTAAAGCGGGCGCGATCGAGTGTCGTATTTGCACCGACCTCGACATCGTCTTCCAATTCAACGTTACCAATTTGCGGGATACGTTCAATGCGCTCGCCAACTGGCTCGTAGCCAAAACCATCCGAACCAATCACGACACCGCTTTGCAAACGGCAGCGCGAGCCCACAATGCAATAATCAGAAACTGTGGCACGGGGCTTCAGCCAACTTTCAGAACCAATGCGTGCACCGATGCCGATGTGACATTGTGCTTCAAGCACAGCATGCGCGCCAATCGTGGCATCCGCCATAATCGTGCAACCCGGTCCAATGCTCGCAGTGGCATCAACACGCGCCTTCGGATCGATCGATGCCGTTGGGTGAATACCCGCAGCAGGTCGCGGCCATAGGCGGGCTTCAATGGCAGCACAGACTAAAGCCAAAGCATACGAAGGCTTGGTTACACGAATATAGACTTGGCCCGCTAAGGGTTTGCCCGGGTGATCGGTAGCAACCAAGACCGCACCCGCACGCGAACTCGCAAGCTCCTCGACGTAACGAGGGTTTGCTAAAAAAGACAGATCTTCAGCGCTTGCATCCGCAAGTGCTGCAATACCCATAAGCACGCGCGAGCGAGCTTCCGCCTCACCCTCGACTGACACCGCCTCGGTGAGGCTGGCGACTTGATCGATGGTGAGAGAAAGTTTCATCTTATGCAAACAAAGCGCCCCTGCTGGGCAGGGGCGCGTCGGTCACTTATTTCGCAGCGGGGCTGGGAGCGCCGGACTTATAATTGGCATTGAGCTCTGCAATCACCGCGTCGGTGATATCGAGCGAGGCGTCGCTATAGAGCAAGCCACCCTTTGGAAGGATAACTTCAAGGCCTTTAGACTTCGCAATCTTTTCGACGGCAGGACGAATGTCGGCATCGAGTGCACGACTCATTTCCTGAATGCGGCCTTGAATGGTTTTGCCAACTTCTTGATCGAGCTGTTGGAGCGCCGTGTACTTTTGACGGAACTGCTCTTCTTTAACTTTAAATTCTCCCGCGATCTGCTGCTTGCCGGACTCGCTGAGCAAAGGCGACTGTGCGCGCTTTTGGGTATCAACAAGATCTTCCTTTAAGCGCTGAACTTCATCCAGCTTGTCCTGAAGAGTGACTTTACCAGCATCCACGCTTTTTTGGATGCTAGCCTGTTGCTCAACGGCTTTGTTATATTTTTTGGTAATTTCGTTAATATCGACGACGCCCATCTTAGGGGGGTTACCTGCTGTAACGACAACAGCTGCCATCGAGAGGAGTGCGGTGAGGGTTTTCATGGGGATGGGTAAGCAGAGACGAGAGCCCAAGGGTTGGCAACCCTAAGAAAGATACCCCCTATACCCGGCCTAAGCTTAGAACGAGGTGCCGAAACTGAAGTTCAATTGCATGCCATTATCATTAACTGTCTGAGGCCCGGTGGGCGTCTGAACGGTCGTTGGCGAAAGCGGGAAGCCGAAGTCTAAACGCAAAACAGCACCGCCCAAAAGAATGCGAAGCCCGACACCATAATCGCCGTTGATGTGGCTAGTGGAAAAATCGTTCGCGTCTTTATTTACAAAGCCCCAATCCGTGAAAAGCGCCCACCGCAAGGTATCGGAAGCTTGAATGGTATACTCGGCGGTGAATAAACCGTAAGACAGACCGCCCACTGGCTGATAAAGCGTCGTGGTCGCCCCTGTCTGGAATGTCTCAGGTGCACCGACGTAGTTATATTTGAAGCCGCGCAAGTCATAGGCTCCGCCCAATTCTTGGCGTTCGTAAAAGGGCACCGCTGAGTTAGGCTGATAAGTACCGGCGCGAGCATAGAACGAAATCGTTTGATTGGCTTCGCGCGAAATGAGGAACCAACGCCCCATGCGTAAATCTGTCTTCAGATAATCCACGTCCCCGCCAAGCCAGCCGCCTGCAAGGGTGTTAGTTAACGCAACGCGGTAACCCCGCGTTGGGAACATAAATTCATCACGGGTATCGCGCACCAACGAAAGGGTCAGCTCGGGAATGGAACGTTTTTGACCGGACTCTAAAATGACGTCGGGCGGAACCACCGCTGTATTCACGCTCGTCAACTCGATTGATCGGGCGCCAATGGAAAGCCGCGACTGAATGCCTAAGATATTGCGGCGCGCATAGACGTCAAAACCACGTGTATTAATGTCGTAGTAGCTTGATTGATAGCCTGCGTAGCGCTGGTAAATATTGTAACCTACTGCTAAGTCGCGCTCCCAAAGAGCCGGCTCTTCGAAGCTGTGCTCAATCGAATTGGAAAGATTACCCGCAGAGACACGTAAGCGGAACTTTTGGCCACCCCCACGGAACCAGCCTTCGGGATTAAAAGCGTCAAAATTACCTTCGGAGTATTCAACAAATCCAACGAGCTGTTCAACGGAACTGAAACCAGCGCCGAATGAAACCATCCCTGTTGGCCCTTCCTTCAAGGCAATCAACATGTCGCGCTGGTCAGGAATTGGCGTGGGCACAGGTGTAACCCGTACGCTTTCGAAAAACCGTGTATTACGGAGACGACTTTCGGTGCGGCGGGCAGCCTGAAGGTCAAAGAGGTCGCCAGGCGCTAAAGCGAGTTCTCGCGCAATAACGGTCGAGCGCGTCTTGGTGTTTCCTTCAATCAAAACTTGGCGGACAGTACTTGGAGCACTTTCGCGAATTTCAAAACGTACGTCAATCGCACCCGTTGAAAGATTCGGGGTACGGACAACGCCAATTTGTACGTCGAGGTAGCCGCGGCTACCATAAGCAGCACGAACTTTATCCACAGCGACTTCGACCGCGGCCGAGCTGTACCAGGAACCTGGTGCAAGTTGGTCGGAACCCGAACTGATGAGACCCGCATCCTCGGCCTGATTACCGATGAGCTTGAGCAACTTCTGTGTACTGAAAGGCGAACCTTCAGCTTTGCCGAGTTCATTGCCACTTACTTTTACATCACCGACCACGTAGCGTCGGCCTTCTTTGATACGGTAGACGACATCCACCCAGCCTTGATCACCAGAGACATCGCGGACCGTGCACTGGGTTGCCGCATCCGTTGAACCGAGCTCGACGTCCAAAAATCCGTGTGCGCGATAGTAGGCCAAAATGCGTTCGCAATCTTGACGGTAATCATCGGCGCTTAAACGACCGCCGCCTGTTAATCCGGAGAACTTCCACCAGCGCCAAGTGCCGACTTTCAACTCTGCGCCTGCTAGCAATTCGTCTTCATCAATTTGACTGGCGCCAGCGACTTCCACTTTGCCCACTCGCAACGATGGCGTCAGAGACGCTACTGCGATAATCGCCACACGACCGTCAGAACCTTGCTCGCGGCGTAAATCAATAGTCGAAAATGGACGATTTTTGCGGAGGCGCTCAATGGCTTTATTACGACCACGGGTTAGCACTGAAGGGTCTAAAGCATCCCCAACGCGTATGCCTAAATCCTCAATTAAATCAGATTCATCCTCTAATCCATTGAGACCTTCAAAGCGCACAGCTGAAATCAATGGACGCGGCTCAACAATAACACGGACATCGATTAAGCCGCTGACTGGATCAAGCGTAGGGACAACTTCAGCCTGCGCAAATCGACCCGTTGCATAAAGCGCTCGGACAGTGTCCGTCGCAGACTCTCGGGAAAAAGGTGCACCTTCATGAAGCGAAACGTGCCCGAGCACAAAAGCCGAAGAGACTGCGCCTGAGCCTGAAACCTCAACAGTGACCTTGCGGACGTTCGGCTCTGCCGAAAAAGCGCAAGCTGGGAGGAGCGCAGCTGCCAGCAGAAGGCGAGCAAGACGACGTGAAGGAGAGTTCATGAATAAGGTTGTTCGCGGGCAGGGGTTTCGAAGCGAGTGAGCGCAGGATTGAAGTAAAGTTTGATATCATGCGTAGGGCCATTGCGATTCTTGGCAACAATGAGCTCACGCAGGAGCATCCCGTTGGCATCCGCTACCTCTGCATCGTTTTCGAGCGCTTTACGGTCGGATGCGCTAGCTTTAGCGATGAGTAGCACGATGTCGGCGTCCTGTTCAATGGAGCCAGACTCGCGCAAGTCAGACATGCGGGGCTGACGACCTTCGTCTTCAGATTTACGGTTGAGCTGGGCCAAGGCGATCACGGGCACCTCAAACTCTTTAGCCATCGCCTTAATACTGCGAGAAACTTCGGCAATCTGTTGTTCGCGAGGCAGCCCGGCATCCAAGCCATTAATCAACTGAATGTAATCGATGACAATCATGTCGAGTTTGTTACGGGCATGTGCGCGGCGGCACTTGGCTCGGATTTCTAAAATAGTCTGACCACCCGTATCATCGATGAATAAAGGGAGGCCTTTGTATTCACGGGCTGCATCAACCAAGTCCCGCTGGGCTTGGGCGTCCGGGTGTGCACTCCGAAGCTTGCCCAGATTCACACGCGCCCGCGAACACAGCAATCGCAAGGCCAACTCACGCGAAGGCATTTCTAACGAAAAGAGTAGGATACGCGCAGGCTTAGCACCCTCGCGCTTCGGGAAGAGAGCCGCTTCGATAAAGTTAAGGGCAATCGAGGTCTTACCCATGCCTGGACGTGCAGCTACCACAACCATTTGCCCGGGCTGGAAACCAAAGGTCAGGCCATCAAGACCATCGAAACCTGTCGGCAGACCACTTGCCGCGGAACGGTTATGAATAATGCGTTCGACCAAATCCATTGCCTCCCCAATCGGCTTGTCGACAGGTTGGACGCTATCAGCAATGCGCGACTCGCTAATACGGAAAAAGGCCTGTTCAACATCTTCCAAGAGACGGTCGATGCCGTCCGCATGGGAGTGAGCTTTTTCAACAGTGGAGACAGATGTTGCAATCAGCTGACGGAGGAAAAACTTTTCGCGAACAATGGTAAGCCAGTGACGCGAATTGGCTGTCGATGCGACCAAACTCGAAAGTTCGTTGACGTACGTTGTTCCGCCCACGCCTTCGAGTTGACCTTTGCGGCGCAACTGCTCGGTGAGCGTAATTTCATCGATACCAATATTTTGCTGCGAAAGATCGATGGCCGCCTGGAAAATATCTTGGTGGGCGGGACTAAAGAAATGCCCTGCAATTAATCGGTCCTGCAAGCAGGCCTGCAAGGTGTCGCCGCCATCAATCAGCACGCTGGCCAACAAACCTCTTTCGGCATCTAGGTTGTGCGGGGGTACGCGATCGCCAGCCGGTGCATTCGGATCGGGGAGACGGCGTTTTTGAAATGAGCGTTCGGCCATGAAAAGAAGAGGTTACAATGTGAACCTTAAGTCGGTGAGCAAGACAGCCCGAACCATCCACGACTTATTCTATAACTTATCGACAAAGGCAGTCGGGGCCAAAAACAAAGAAGCCCACCAAAGTGGGCTTCTTTAGAGGGGCCTTCGGGAGCTTACTCAGCCTTCTTGGCTGGTTTTTCCTTCTTAGGGCGACGTGGCTTCTTAGGCTCAGCACTCTCAGCTTCTTCGATCGGTGCAGACTCTTCCGCAATCGGGTTCTCGGAGATAACTTCGAAGGGCAACTCGATGGTCATTGTCGAATGGAGGCGGACATTCGCAGCGTGCTTGCCCAAAACCTTAATAGGTCCTTGGCCAAGGTGAATGCGCTTACGTTCGAGCTGAATACCAGCCTCTGCTAACTTCGCAGCGATTTCTGCAGTGCTGACTGCGCCAAACATCTTGCCGCCTTCACCCGTTTTCACGGCGAATACGAGCGAGATGGACTGGAGCTTAGCTGCGAGACCTGTAGCGACTTCTAAGTCGCGAGCTTCGCGAACAACCCGAGCCTTTTGCAAGGACTCGATGTATTTACGGTTAGCTTGGTTAACAGGCAGGGCGATTCCTTGCGGAAGCAAGTAGTTGCGAGCGTAGCCAGCGCGAACGCGGACTTGTTCGCCTTCGGCGCCAAGACCGTCGACAGGTTTGATGAGAAGAACTTCGGTGAGAGCCATGGGTGTGTACTTGGGTTAAATGTTTTGGTTTAAGAAAAATCAGAATGGAACGTCGTCTTCAGGAACAGGGGAGTCGCTGGCAGGAGCCGCGCCGCCACGGGCACCACCGGCGCGCGGTGAAGGGCTGTCGCCATCGGACGCAGCACCTGGAGCACGGCCACCAATAAAGGTGAAGTTTTCGAGCACCACGCCAAGGCGTGAGCGTTTTTCGCCCGTCTTCTTGTCATCCCATTGATCTAGCTTGAGACGACCTTCAACGAGGATACCGGATCCTTTGGTGCAATACTTGGAAATAATTTCGGCCTGCTTGCCGTAGGACTCTACATCAACGTAAGTAACTTCTTCACGCTTCTCGCCTTCCTTCGTCGTGTAGGAGCGATTGACGGCTAACGAGAACTTTGCGAGAGCCTGGCCGCTTGGAAGCGCACGCGACTCCGGATCGCGGGTCATATTACCAGCGAGAATAACGCGATTAAAAGAAGCGGCCATGGGGGTAGAGTAGAAAAGAGATTAAACGGACTGAATCAGGATGCGATTCACTGTGCGGTCCAAACGAAGCTTCTCACGGAAAGCGACAGGAGCGGTTACAGGTGCCTTGAAATCAAACTGGACGTAGAGACCTGAAGGAAGGCGACGGTCAACCACGCGCGCAAACTCGCGCTGCCCGAGGTTACGGACTTCGGAGACGACAGCGTCGACAGCCTTAAAGGTGTCCTTGAGCTTCTCAATTAACGCGTCGGGGGATTCAGTGGCGCCGCGAAGGTCCAGCACCAGGGTGGCGCGGTACGAACGGCGAGTTTGGGTCTTTGTCATAATGGTTTACGTGTATTGGTGATGTTTTGGGCAGCGGGTAGACCGTGCGAAAAAATTGTTTGAAGTCCGTTAATGAAGTCGGGTGTGGCGCGCTCAAGGGCGGCTCGGTCTGCTTCCGGCATTCGACCAAGTACATGGTCGGCGAGGTCTTGGGCGGGGTGGCGTTTGGGGCCAATCCCGATACGTGCGCGAATGAAGTTATCGCCGAGGTGGGCGATACAACTGGCAACACCGTTATGACCCGCGTCAGAACCATTGACGGTTAGACGCATAACGCCTGGTTCGAAAGCGATGTCGTCATACAAGACAACACAGGCGTCAGATTCAATTCGGTGAAACCGAAGGAAGTCTGCGATCGGCTTTCCAGATTCATTCATAAACGTTAACGGCTTGATGAGATGAATGGAGACCGAAGCGAAGTTCGCCTTGGCCACGAGGGCCGGGAACCGCGATTCGGCTCGCCAGGCAGCACCGAGTTTTTCGGCGAGCGCATCGAGCACCATCCAGCCCGCGTTGTGGCGGGTGGCGGCGTATTCTGCGCCGGGGTTGCCGAGGGCGGCGATGACCGCAGGAGGCATTGGACTTCAAAGAACGGGAAAGGAACCGGGCATTGCCCAGTGGGAAACTTACTTTTTGGCCGCAGGGGCAGCCGCAGGCGCTTTGGCAGCGTCGCCGCCAGCTGCAGCCGCAGCCGCAGGGGTCGCTGCACCATCTGCAGCAGGAGCCGCAGTTGTACCATCCGCAGCAACCACAGGAGCACCCGTAGCAGGCGCAGAAGCAGCTTCTTCGGCAGCCATTTCGGAAACAATGGCAATAACGCGCTTCAAATCGCCAGGGAAGGTAATGCCTGCAGGAGGCTTAACTTCACCGACGTGAATCGATTCGTTAACCTTAAGGTGCGAGACATCGACTTCAAGGAACTCAGGGAGATCCTTCGGGAGACAGCGGACCGTGACAGTCTGGGAAACAAGTGCCAACGTACCACCATCAATCTTCACACCGACAGGCTCACCAATCGTGCGCACAGGCACAGGAGCAGTCATAGGAACATTTGGATCGATTTCCAAAAGGTCGATATGGAGGAACTTCTGAGTGATGGGATGGCGTTGAAACTCTTTAATAAGGGTGAGCATCTTGCCTGCACCTTCGACGGAGAGTTCAATCAAGGCGGCAGCTGGGCCCTTGGCGCGCATCAGCAAACGGAAAGCGACTTGATCAACTGCGATCATGCGGTTGCCGGATTTGCCATAAATAACGGCTGGGATGGCACCCGCGACGCGGAGGCGACGGGAAGGGCCACGACCATTGCCCTCGCGGGTTTTGACGGTTAACTGGAGCTGCTTCATGAGTGTAGAATTATAGGGATGTAGGTTCCCGGTGAGTCGCGGGCCCGGAGGTCTCCGGCCGTGCCTCTCCCGGGGGAAAGGAGGGTCGAACGTGAGGCTCCACTAAGCCTTTGGCAAGGGAAATTACTGAGGTATCCGAGGTCGCCAACACCTTCCATACCACAGTAAATAACTAAGGTTTTAGGCTTATAAGACAGGCCATTGAATCGCTTTAGGCTTCTTTCCTGTGCAAGGTTCAGCCAAAGATACGGTTGCTCCGTGGCCGGGATGGCGAAATGGCAGCCGCAGCTGACTCAAAATCAGCCGCCCTTAAAGCGTGTGGGTTCGAGTCCCTCTCCCGGCACCGGAGCATTGATTTACACTTCAGAACCATGCGCATCCTTCTAACAATTTTCGCATTTAGCTGTCTGAATATCAGTGCCGTAGAATCGACCGAGTCAGCGCGCCCCAAGAATATTGTCTTCATCCTCGCTGATGACCTCGGTTACGGCGAATTGGGTTGTTACGGACAAACAAAAATTAAAACGCCGAACATTGATCGCTTAGCGGCAGAGGGCACACGCTTCACTCAACATTATTCAGGTGCTCCCGTATGCGCACCTGCACGCTGCGTTCTGCTAACAGGCAAACACCTCGGTCATGCCGAAATTCGCGGGAACCGTCAGGCAGAAGTCAGCCTCCCTGAATTTAAAGAAGGACAGCACCCGATCGCTCGCGAAACGGTAACACTGGCACAAACCCTTCATGACGCTGGCTTCGCCACAGGTGCCATGGGTAAATGGGGTCTTGGTCCCGTTGGTTCAAGCGGCGACCCCAATCTACACGGCTTCGATCTTTTCTTTGGCTATAACTGCCAAGCCGAAGCTCACTCTTATTACCCAAGTCATCTTTGGCGCAACGCAACGCAAGTTCCGCTCAACAAAAACCCTATACCAGGACACGGCACTCAGCCCGAAGGTGAAGTGAGCATCGAAAAATGGACGGGTAAAGTACATGCATCGACTGTCATTGTGGAAGAAGCCGTTCAATTTATTGAAAGAAACAAAGGTAAGCCTTTCTTCCTCTACCTACCTTTCACGGAGCCACATGCAGCACTTCAGCCACCTATCGCCGCAGTGGAAGCTTATCCCAAAGAATGGGATCCTGTTCCTTATCGCGGAGAAAATGGTTATACGCCCCACCCTCGTCCACGCGCGGCTTATGCCGCACTGGTTTCAGAATTTGACCGACATGTTGGTACGGTGCGGGCAGCACTTGAGCGGGCAGGCATTTTGGATGATACGCTAATCATCATTACGTCCGACAATGGCACAACCCATGGCGCTTTCGCAAAAAAGGAACCAGCGGTTACAACAAAAGGCACATCGACGTATGGCATTGGAGGCGTGGATGCTGCCTTCTTTAATTCCGTTGGCGGTTTACGTGGCCTCAAAGGCAGCGTCTATGAAGGCGGCCTGCGCATTCCATTGATTGTCCGCTGGCCAAAGGGCGTTGCTGCTGGAGCCACCAATCATACACCTGGTTACTTCGCTGACTGGTATCCAACCCTTTGTGCAGCCAGCGGCGTCGCTATCCCCAAAGGTCTCGATGGACAAAATCTTTGGTCGGTTATCAAAGGCACACCGCTGACTGGACCGCGCCTTCCGATGGTTTGGGTTTATCCAGAGTACGGCGGTCAAGTTGCCGTACGCATGGGCGACATTAAAGTCGTGCGCCGCAATCTTCAAACGAAGACTCCAGGTCCTTGGGAAGTGTATGCCATCAACAGTGATCCTAACGAAACCAAAGACATTGCAGCTGAGCATGCAGATGACATCGCGGCGGCTCAGAAAATTCTCCAAGAGCAAACGCAAGCAAACGCCCTTTTCCCTCTAAAATGGGACAAGTAAGTCACCGATAATTCAATTGGGAGTTTGTGTGAAAGGGGAAACCCCTTAACACCTCTTGGTTCACGTGGCACGTCCACCAGCTCTTCGTCTCTGTCTAACGGGTGCCCTCCTTCAGGCTGCACCTGTGGTCACCTGTGCCTATGCAACTGGGCGACATGTCATTGTCTGCTTGGCAACGAACCTGGGCGCAGCCGAGAGCTTAGCCGAAGAAACAGGACTGCTCCTGCAGATATTAACTCAAGCCAAGCCCACGGCACGTGCGATCGGCGAGGCAGACGTCGCTACCGATAACTTTGATGCCGAGTGCGATTTACTCGCGGCGCTAGCCGAACTTCGCCACGGCAAACATGACACCACTCGTCCCCTGCTACTTGCCTGTTCGCCCAGCGCCTTACTGCGCAGTGCGCCCGCCGCTCAAGAACTAGCGGAAAGAGAAGTCAGCATTGGCATCGGGGATAAAGTAAATTTACAGGGAATTGCCGAAAGGCTTGCTACCATCGGTTACACTTCGGAGGCGCTGTGCGAACATCCTGGCGAGTATGCTATTCGCGGTGGTATCTTAGATGTTTATCCACTGAATTCGACCGAACCTTCGCGCATCGATTGCTTTGGTGATACGGTTGAATCCATCCGCACGTTTGATCCAGCGACACAACGAAGCGAAAAAGAAAGTGTCGCTTTAGTAATCCTGGGACTCGGCAATGAAATTTCCTCAGGCCGACTGATTGACCATCTACCCGCCGATACCCTAATTGTCGCTACGGGTGGCACTGCAGAGCATCCCGCAGTCGCGGAAGCTCTTGAAAGTGGTATAAGCCTCTTAGCTTTAGAGGAGACAGATACCGCACTGGCCGGATTAAAAAGTAAGTCCTGCCCAGTCACGTCTGCGGAAGACCTCATGGTAGGCACAGGGGCCGCAGACACTTCGCTCACACGCGCGGCGGTATTACGCGCAGCTGCCAGCCGAGCTAGAGACGGTCGACCAGTGATCATTGCAGTCGACACAGAAGGCGCCAGAGAGCGAGCGAGCGCTGATGCCGCAGAGATTCGTGGATTCAAAGCAGGGATTAACCTCGCACGCATTTCCGCTGGCTCACTGGTTGAGCCCAATCAACTTCCAGGTGCCCTAGCCAATGGATTAATCTTATTAACAGAGCGCGAACTATTCGCACGACGTAGACGCACCCTTGCATCGCTTCCGCGACGCCGCACCGCGCAACGTTCACAAGTTGGACATCTATTAGATTTTTCAGAACTGGTCGAAGGCGATGCACTCGTGCACGCGACTCAGGGCATTTGTCTTTTTCGCGGTATCCGCACATTTGACGTCGAAGGCCAGCCTCAAGAATTTCTATCCCTAGAGTTCGCAGACAAAGCCATGCTCCACCTCGCACTCCGCGAGTCGCATTTGCTCTCGCGTTATGTCGGCATGGGCCGAATAACTCCCCGACTTTCGAAGCTTGGTGGCAATGGATGGGAACGTACACGCAAGGCCGCAGAACATGCCACGCTGGATCTCGCAGCCGAGTTACTCTCAGTACAAGCAACTCGCACAACTCGCCCTGGTATCTCCCACCCGCGCGACGAAGAAAATCCTTGGATGGGAGAGTTCGAGCGGTCGTTTCCACATCGTGAAACGCCCGATCAAACTCGAGCAATTGCCGAAACTAAAAATGACCTCGAGCGAGCATCGCCCATGGACCGTCTTATTTGCGGCGACGTGGGATTTGGCAAAACCGAAGTCGCGCTCCGTGCGGCTTTTAAATGCTTACTGGGAGGTCGACAAGTTGCTGTGCTCGCCCCGACCACTGTCCTCGCTCAACAACTACACGAAACTTTCCGCGAGCGCATGGCACGGTGGCCAATATCGGTTGAACTACTCAGCTCATATCGCACGGCCACACAACGCGCTGCGACGCGCGAGCGAGCGAAGGCTGGCACGGTCGACGTCGTTGTCGGCACCCATGCACTACTCAGCGAAGGAACCGCATTTGCTAAATTAGGCTTAGTGGTTGTCGACGAGGAGCACCGCTTTGGTGTTCGTCATAAAGAACAACTTAAGCGCTTAAGGATGGAAGTGGACGTCATTGCAATGAGTGCGACACCAATCCCGCGTACACTTTATTTAGCCCTCGTCGGTGCCCGCGACTTAAGCGTCATTGAAACACCCCCGCGCGAACGCCTGCCCATCCGAACATCGGTACGTTCGTACGATGAAAATCTCGTGCGCGATGCCATCCGCGCCGAACTTGCCCGCGGCGGCCAAGTGTTTTACCTCCACAACCGAATCGAAACGATTGAATCAACAGCTGCACGCATTCGGCAACTTGTACCCCAGGCGCGGATTTCGGTTGGGCACGGACAAATGGGCAGTGGAGAACTTGAGGCAGTTATGTCTGACTTTGTTGCTGGTAATCACGACGTCCTTGTCTGCACGACAATTATTGAGACCGGCTTGGATATACCGAACTGCAACACCCTAATCTTGGAAGGTGCAGATCGACTTGGTCTGGCGCAGCTTTACCAAATACGCGGACGCGTGGGACGATTTAACCGCCAAGCCTATGCCTACCTTTTCTTACACCGTCATGGACAAATGGCTGAACGCGCACGTCACCGACTTTCAGCCGTTCGACAGCACAACCAGCTTGGGGCAGGATTTCGCATTGCCATGCGCGACCTTGAATTACGCGGCGCCGGCAACTTATTAGGTTCGGAACAAAGCGGCCACATCGCCGGCGTTGGCTTCGAACTCTACTGTCAGCTCTTACGCCAAAGCATCAGCCGACTCAAAGGCGGAGCTGCCACGGGTATTCGCGCCGAAATTCACCTCGATTGTATTCAGCACGCCGACACCCCGCTGGGCTTAACCAACGAATCAACCGACATGCCTGCTGGGCCAATTTTAACCGCAACGCTTCCTGTAACCTGGATTCCAGAAACACGACTACGCATCGAAGCTTTTCGTCGCATTGCCTTAGCCCCCGATAATCAAGCTGTTAAAGAGCTACGAGCGGACTTGCGCGATCGCTTTGGTCGCATACCGCCCGAAGCGGATGCTTTACTGAAATTGGCCGAATTAAGGTGTCTAGCAGAGTTGCACCGAGTGGTGCGTGTAGAAACCGATGGCAATGTCCTGCGTTGCGTGCGCGTAAAACCTAACGGAATCGAAGAGCCTATAATGCAGTTTGGACGGTTTCCCCGCTTGACCGCCAAAGACCCCCTGCGGAAACTGACAGAGGTCCGAGGGTTTCTCTCGCGACTACCGCCCTTGGGCACGACATGATTACCAGCCTTCTCGCCACACTCTTACTCGCAGCCCCAGCTAGCTCCGCGGAGGATAAGGCGTGGTCGGAACAGAACACGGACCGCATCGTCATCGTCGCTGGCGACGAAGTCGTCACTGTCTCTGACATCCGCAAGCAACTTGCTCCGTTTGCACGCACACTGGGTGGCACAATGGATGAGAAAAATGCCGCTATTCGTAAAGCAGCCGACGAAGTCATGCGCTCACTTACAGACCGGGCCATTGTTTTGCGCGAATTTCGCGAAAGCAGTAAAATGACCATTCCGCCTGCAATGATTGAATCGGATATTGATGACACCGTACGTCGTCAATTTGGCGGAGACCGTTTACGTTATTACGCAGCCCTTCGAGAAGCTGGTCTCTCGCTCGCCGAAAATCGCAAGCAAATCGAAGACCGTATTATTTTTGAGTATATGATCAGTGAAGTTCGCAAAGGTATTGCCGAAGTGAGCCCCGCACGGATTCAAGATTACTACGATGCGCATAAGGCCGACTATAAGCGCCCTGAACAGGTCCGGTTTCGTCAGATTGCTATCCTGCGCCGCGCCTCAGAGTCGCCCGAAGAAACCTTGAAGCGTGCTCAGGCCGTGCAAGCCACCATACGTAGCGGAACGGGTGATATCCGCGAACGCTTCGCTTCCGCGGCCAAGGTTTCCAGCGACGACGAGAATCGTTCGGCAGGCGGCGATACAGGCTGGCGCGATGTTACCGCTTTAGCTGAAATTGCTGTCCAAGAAATCCGCAAACTACCTGATGGGGGAATTTCTAATCTCGTCACTTTAGATGCTGGTGGAGAAAAGGCGCATTTTCTTTTCTTACGAGAAGGTTTTCGCCCAGCTGGCACCGCACCCATTGAAGATGTACGCGCAGTCATCGAGACCACGCTGCGAGAGGAAATGGGTAGTAAAGCAGTGAACGCATGGCTGGAGCGACTTCGCGAGAAACACTCTCCCGAAATTCGTTAAGATGGTAATGCCGTCTGTCGAGCGGCTAGCTTATGGACAGGCCCCCGACGGCCTTCCTGCTCACCGGTGGGTTTTAACTGTCGGCAAATATCAAGCGTCCTTTACCGAGTGGGGCGCCACTTGGATGAGTTGGAATATACCAGACCGCTCTGGAAAGTTCGATGATATCATCCTTGGCTTCAGTGATGTCGCTCAACTGCACCAAGCTCGAGGGGGTTGCTTTGGCTCAGTCTGTGGACGCTATGCCAACCGAATTGGTAATGCCCGCTTTAACCTCGACGGGAAAAGTTTTGCGTTAGCGGCTAATAACGGCCCGAACTGCAATCACGGTGGCCGCATCGGATTCGACAGTCGCCGCTGGAAGGCAGAAGTAGGCACGCTCCACCAGGCTGCCTATATTCGATTCACCTATATTTCTCACGATGGCGAAGAAGGTTTTCCGGGCGAACTCATTACAACAGCTATCTATACCCTCGACCACACCGGATCCGTGCGACTCGATTTACGTGGCGAATGCGAAACGGTGACGGTGGCGAACCTCACCAACCATGCTTACTTTAATTTATCCGGCTTTAGTACTCCGTCGATTAACGATCACTGCTTACAGGTTTTCTCCGAGCAAGTTCTGGAGATAGATACCAACACCTTGCCGACTGGAAAAATTCTTTCCGCCAAAGGCTCTGTCTGGGACTTTCTGCAACCACAAGCCATTGGAAGTCGGTTATTGAAAGACCCCTCTCTGGTGCGGACGCGTGGCTACGATCATACCTTTGTCATCCAAGGCGAGAGAGGGCATTTACGGTCAGCCGCCACACTCAGTCACCCTGCATCGGGACGCGTCATCAATGTATCTACGACCGCACCGGCTCTCGTGCTTTACACAGGCAACTGGCTCAAAGAAGTCGGCGCCGGCGCTTTAGGTAAAGCAGGTAAGCCTTACGACAATCATTCAGGTGTAGCCTTGGAAACCCAAAATTATCCCGACGCACCTAACCAACCACACTTCCCGAGTGCCCGGGTTGATGCATCACATCCGTTCGTGCAAACAACGGTTTGGGAGCCTTCGCTGCAAGCGTGAGCACCTCGTTTACTTGCTCTGCCTTTCCAAAACGCACCGCGGGTGTCGTCCTGCATGTAAGTTCATTACCTGGCGCTGGCCCCATTGGGAATTTTGGCTCGGGCGCACGCGACTGGATAGATTTTCTCTCTCAAGCAGGATTCACCTGGTGGCAGGTTTGCCCACTCGGACCAACAAGCTACGGCGATTCACCCTATCAACCCCTTTCAGCTTTTGCGCTTAATCCTTACTTCATCGACCTTGAGGACTTAGTTGAAGGAGGTCTATTAACATCGGAAGAAATTAGCGCTTTCGCTGAAACGCCAAGCATTCAGTACGGACATCTTTGGGAGAAATTACGCCCCTTGTTGGATTTAGCCGCACAACGTGGCGCCGAAGACGCCCGACGGCTAAAACACTGGGGCGACTTGGCAGTTTTTCGTCACAATGAAAAAAATTGGTTAAATGATTGGGAAAAGTTTTCGGCACTTCGTGAGCGTAACGCCTTTCGAGAGCCAAAGCGATGGACTGTACACACGGTGGACGAGTCAATTGCGACGCAGGCAGCCGTCCTTCAACTGATCGCCAGTACGCAGTGGCAGAGATTATGTGCCTATGGCAAAACTCGCGGTGTACATATTTTAGGCGATGAACCTATTTATGTTTCCGCAGATGGTTGTGATCGATGGGCACACCCTGAATTATTCTCTGATGAATTAGTCGCCGGAGTTCCGCCTGACTACTTTTCAGCTGATGGACAACTTTGGGGTAACCCTCTCTACAATTGGCAACGTCACATTGACGGCAACTTTGCGTGGTGGCACTCCCGCATCCTGAAAGACCTCCAACGTTTTTCGGCTATTCGTATCGACCACTTTCGCGGACTCTTCGACTACTGGGCGGTCGACAAGCACGCCACGCATGCACGCGAAGGGTCATGGCTAGCGGGACCAAAGATGGCTTTTTTAAAAGCCATCGGCAACTTGCCGCTTGTTGCCGAAGACTTAGGTGACTTGAACGCAGGGGTTCACGCCTTACGCAAAGAAGCGAAACTACCAGGTATGTCTGTTTTACAGTTTGGATTTCCTCTGACGAAAGACAATCCGCACCACCCGTCGACAATTACAGAAGACCGTGTCGCCTACACCGGCACTCACGATAACGATACCGTGATGGGCTGGTTTAACCATTTAACCGCCGAAGAACAATCATCGGTGCGCTCAACACTCGGTGAAGGCCCTATTGCCACAGAAGCTTTCAATGCCGTTGTAAACTCACCAGCGATTGCAGCTTTTGCCCCTGCACAAGACTTGCTCAGGCTCGGCAGCGAAGCCCGCCTGAACACGCCAGGAAAAGCTACTGGCAACTGGACTTGGCGAATGACGCATTCACAGCTGGCCGCACTGTCCAGTCAGGCAAACGACTGGAAGGCCGTTTTGCGCTCCGTTAATCGGATTTAAATTAACGCGTCAGGCGGCGGTACTTCGGTCGACGTGGATTATCAGCGTCTTCCCCAAGCCGTTTACGTCGGTCTTCTAAATACGAACCAAAATTGCCTTCGTGCCAAACCACGCGACTGTCGCCTTCAAACGCAAGGATGTGCGTGGCCACTCGATCCAAGAACCAGCGGTCGTGCGTAATAATAACCGCACAGCCCGCAAAATCCTCGAGAGCGTCTTCTAAGGCGCGGATCGTATTTACATCTAAATCATTCGTCGGTTCATCAAGGAGGAGCACATTAGCCCCTGCCCGAATAAGTCGAGCTAAGTGAATGCGATTACGCTCACCACCAGACATTAGGCCGACTTTACGCTGCTGAACATCGCCCGTGAAACCAAAGCGAGCGGCGTAGGCGCGCGCATTCACGGCGACCTTTCCTAAGTGAACGACATCCTGTCCGTCGGAGAGAGCCGACCAAACGGGCTGATCTGCCGGCAACGCATCACGGGTTTGATCAACGTATGCGAGCTTCACCGTATCACCTAAGCGCAATTCACCAGCATCAGGTTTCTCTTGTCCGACAATCATTCGGAAGAGCGTCGTCTTACCCGCACCATTGGGCCCGACGACACCTACGATACCACCTGCGGGCAAGGAGAAGTTTACGTTCTCCATTAAAACACGGTCACCGTAAGCTTTCATTAACCCGCGCGCCTCAATCACAGCGCCGCCGAGACGAGGACCAGGCGGAATCCAAATTTCCGCCGTACGCTCACGCTCTTGTTGGTCCGCTGACAAAAGTTTTTCGTACGCAGAGATACGTGCTTTATTTTTAGCCATACGCGCCTTGGGTGACTGGGCCGCCCACTGCCCTTCACGAGCTAAAGCGCGTGTGCGCGCGTTAGCTTGCTTATCTTCCATCTCCATTCTTTGACGTTTCTGATCGAGCCAAGACGAGTAGTTGCCCTTCCAAGGAATACCATGGCCACGATCCAACTCCAAAATCCAGCCAGCGACATTATCAAGGAAGTAGCGGTCGTGCGTGATGGCGAGTACGGTTCCTTTGTAGCGCTGTAAATGAAGCTCAAGCCATTGCACGGTGTCGGCATCTAAATGATTCGTGGGCTCATCGAGGAGAAGGATATCTGGCTCCATCAAGAGCAGTCGGGCAAGAGCCACCCGGCGACGCTCGCCTCCTGATAAACTCTCAACAGATGCCTCACCTGGCGGGCAACGCAGCGATTCCATTGCCATCTCCACCCGAGCGTCCAAATCCCAGCCTCCGCGCTGATCGATGATTTGCTGTAACTCTGTTTGCCGCGCGAGAATAGTTGCCTGCTCTTTGGTATCATCCGTCTCACTGACTTTCACAAACGTATCATCATACTCCTCAAGCAACGCACGGAGCGGAGCGGTCGCTTCAGAAACACAGGCTTGAACCGTTTTTCCTTCACCTAAATCAGGCTCTTGAGCGAGGTAGCCCAAAGTATAACCCGGAACACGAGCGATCTCCCCGTCGTACTCTTTGTCGATACCCGCAATAATCCGTAGTAGCGTTGACTTACCTGAACCATTTAGACCCAACACTCCAATCTTTGCTCCGTGATAAAAAGAAAGGGAGACGTCTTTAAAAATGGGTTTACGCTCATGGGACTTCGTCACACCTGACATCGTAAAAATAACCTTTTCACTACTCATGCCTATAGATTCGACGGCACCGGGAATGGGGGCAAGCGGAACCTCTCGCCTTCCCTCCGGGTTTATCTCAACTTTTAGCCATGCGCACGTTGCTCACGTTTCTCTGTGCTTTAGTTGTCTCAGGACAAGCCGCTGAACCTCCAGCACGCTTCGGCCCAGTTCCTTCCGCGCGCCAAATCGCCTGGATGGACACCGACTTCTATGGATTTCTTCACTTCGGCCTCAATACCTACACCGGCAAAGAATGGGGCTATGGCGACGAAAGTCCCTCTTTGCTAAATTTAAAACATTTCGACGCAGAAGAAATGGCACGCGAGGCAAAGGCTGCAGGTATGGGCGGACTCATCGTTGTCGCCAAACACCATGACGGCTTCTGTCTTTGGCCGACAGATACGACGCCACACAATATACGCTTAGCTCCCTATAAAGATGGCAAAGGCGATATTGTTGGAGAAGTCGCCGCAGCTTGCCGAAAATACGGTATCAAGTTCGGCATCTACGTCTCACCCTGGGATCGCAACAATGCTGGCTATGGTCGTGATGAGTATAAAAAAACTTACTTAGCACAAATCTCTGAGCTTACGGAGCGCTATGGTGACACGTTTATGATGTGGTTTGACGGAGCCAATGGCGGCGATGGTTATTATGGCGGCGCTCGCGAAACGCGAAAAATTCCAAAAGATTATTACCCCTGGGATGCCATCCGTGCGCGTATTCGCGACAAGCAGCCGATGGCCTCTGTATTTGGAGACGGCGGACCCGATGTTCGCTGGGTAGGCAACGAGCGTGGCATTGCAGGCGAAACTTGCTGGGCCGTAACCCATGCGGGTAGCGGGCTGGCTGGCGGAGCTGATTACTATGTTGATAATCAACTCAATGCGGGCTCGCCCAAAGGCAATGTTTGGCGGCCAGCGGAGTGTGATGTTTCTATTCGCCCGGGCTGGTTCTATCACGCCGCCGAAGACGGACGCGTTAAAGACCTGAAAGCGCTTTCCAATATCTACTTCTGCTCTGTTGGACGCGGACAAGGACTAAACCTAAACGTGCCGCCCAACAAGAATGGCAGCTGGCATCCCAATGATATCGCCGCGCTCCGAGCACTTCGCACGCATCTGAATGCAATGTTTAGTGCCAATCTAACGAACGACGCTACCGCCTCGTCAGTTACCATGCGCGGTAAAGATAGACGCTTTTCTGCCAACACCCTGCTCGACAACAACCGCAACACTTACTGGTGCGGAGATGACAAAGATCTGACGCCCGCCGCCGAGATTAATTTAGCCAAAGACTCTACCTTTAACGTTTTGCATATTCGCGAATTTACCCAACTTGGCCAACGCGTTGAAAGCTTCGCGCTTGATGCTTGGATCAATGGCGAGTGGAGCGAAGTTGCGACTGCTACCACGATTGGCAATCAGCGCTTACTTCGACTGCCTGCTGTCACGACGCAAAAAGTGCGATTGCGTATCACGGGCTCACTGGCCGTTCCTTGCATAAGCGAGTTTCAACTCTACATGGAACCCGAAGGTGCACGCGGACCTGAAGCAACTGCTACACTTAAGAAAAACGTGGGCTGGAAGATCACCGCTTCGTCGAACAACAAACAAGGGTCCTCAGCTGAAAGTGCTATTGACGGCGACCCTGCGACGCTTTGGCAGACGCACCCAGCCTCCGGCGAACTCAATCCCCCTCAATGGTTCACAGTTGATACCGGCAAAGTGCGAACAGCGAAGGGCTTCTTTTACATCCCACGACAAGACAAGTGCCTCCATGGCATGACGGATCGTTATCGTTTCGAAGTAAGTGTAGATGGCAAAAATTGGACGCAGGTTGCGGAAGGAGAGTTCGGCAATCTCCGCGCGAACCCCCAACAACAAAGTATTACCTTCGCAGCACCAGTTGAATTAAGGCATTTCCGCTTCACCGGTCTTCGTGCGCTTGAAAAAAGCCATATCACTGCAGCGGAAGTTGGCTTAATTGAATGACCCTGCATCCCGCTTGACTTTGCCCACTGAAAGTTAGATAAACAGGGCACAGTCACCTTTCAAAAGAAGGTGGGTCCAACCCGGACCCGCCTTTTTTGTCCCCTAAATTTCTTCACCCTCACACCATCCATACAAGCCCGACCGCCCAAATGAGCCAAGACATCAAGCCGTTCCTCCAATACCTCGAAAAAGAAAAGCGCATCACTCGCGCTGAAGCCTGCGCCCTCATCGTCGAGGCCATCAAGTCCTCCGTCGAAAAGTCCGTCATGCAAGGCCACGAAATCGAGGTCAATGCTGACCCTGACTCAGGTAAGCTCGAAGCTTTCGTTCTCCTGCAAATCACCGACTCCGTCGCTGACGAAAAGCGCGAGATCAATCCCTCTGAAGCGATGAAATATAGTACCGATGCGCGCATTGGGGATATCGTTCGCAAGCCTATCAGTGTTTCGGAACTTGGCCGTATTGCAGCGAAGTCGACCCAGCAGCTCATCAATCAAAAATTCCGTGCGATTGAAAAAGAGCACGTCTACCAAGAGTACAAAGACAAGGAAGGCGACATCGTCACCGGAACTGTCCGTCGCGTCGAACGCGGCAACATCATTGTCGAACTGAGTACAGCTGAAGCGATCCTTCCTTACCGCGAGCGCAGCCCTGGCGAAGA
>CANHHS010000005.1 GCA_947460445.1 Opitutia bacterium
CCCTCATAAACCGACCCTTTTCCATGTCAAAGTACACTCCAGGTAAGACATCCGCAGCCAACGTGTTGCGCCCTCTCGCCAACGCTGAGTTGGAGAAGCGCGTCCGCGAAAACAGCGATGAACTGCTACAACTTCGTCTCCGCAAGGCTGCTGGATCCGTCGAAAATCCTGCGCGCATTCGCCAGCTCCGCCGGGAAATTGCACGCTGCAAGACCCTCCTCACCCAAAAAACCACTAAGGCCTAAGCCCTTTCCCGATGTCCGATTCCGAATCACGCACACAACGTAAGACGCTGCAAGGCCTCGTCACCTCCCGTTCGGGAGACAAGACGGTCAAGGTCGCTTACCTCTACAAGGTTCCTCACCCTCTGTATGGCAAAGAAGTAAAGCGCCGTACCATTCTTCACGCCCACGACGAAGCTAACACCTGTAAGGTTGGCGATAAAGTCGAGGTCACCCAAACGCGCCCTCTCTCCAAGATGAAGCGCTGGCGCGTCGTTCGTATTATCGAAACTGCCAAGATCGCTCTTGGCCAGGCCGAGTAATTTTCACCCTCAAACACTCTAAAGAGATACTGCCATGATTCAGATGCTTACCCGCCTCGACGTCGCCGATAATACCGGCGCGAAGACGGTGGCCATGATCCGCCGCCTCGGCCAGCTCACCGATACTGCCGCCGTTGGCGACATTATCGTTTGCGCTGTCAAGGATTCCACGCCCGACGCGACCGTCAAAAAGGGCTCTGTTTCGCGCGCAGTGATCGTCCGAACTAAGTTCCCCATCCGTCGTGCGGACGGAAGTTACCTTCGTTTCGATTCAAACGCCGTCGTGTTGCTTGATGATAATGGCAACCCTCGCGGAACGCGTATCTTCGGGCCTGTTGCCCGTGAGCTTCGCAGCAAAAACTTCATGAAAATTATTTCCCTCGCTCCCGAGGTTCTCTGAACGCCATGGCTAAGACTGATATCAAGCAAGGCGACGAAGTCGTCGTCATCACCGGAGCCCACAAGGGCAAACGTGCCAAAGTCGTACGTTACGATCGTCCTGACGAGCGCGTGACGCTCGACGGCATTAATATGGTTAAGCGCCATCTTAAGCGCACCGAAGATGGCCAAGGCGGCATCACGGAAAAAGCTGCACCTATTCATCGCTCCAACGTGATGCTTGCTTCTCTCTGGGAGGCACGTCGCGCCAAGCGTCCTGCTGCCAAAAAAGCCGCTAAATAAACTAACCCACTCTCCTACACACGCCCATGGGCAAGCCCTACCTTAAACAAGTTTACCTCGAGAAGGTCGTACCCGAGCTTCGTCGCACCCGCGGCTACTCCAACGTCCACCAGGTTCCAACTCTCACCAAGATCTCAATCAACTCCGCATTCAAAGCTGAGGCTGAGAAAGCTCAAAATGCTGAAGTCGTTAAAGAGATCACCAAGCTCACCGGCCAAAAGCCTGTGATTACGCACGCACGTAAGAGCGTCGCGAGCTTCAAGGTGCGTCAAGATATGCCTCTCGGTTGCATTGTCACTCTTCGTGGCGATCGCATGTGGGACTTCCTTGCGCGTCTTACAATGATTGCATTGCCGATGATTCGCGACTTCCGCGGTGTCTCCAATCGCCTCGATGGTGCTGGCAATTATTCCCTCGGGATCGCTGACCATACCATCTTCCCGGAAACACAAGCCGACGGCACCCAGCGCGCCAATATCGGTCTCGATGTATCTATTGTTACCACGGCAGCTACAGATGAAGAAGGACGCGAATTGCTCCGTCTTCTCGGTATGCCTTTCCGTGTAAGCACCGCTAAGACCGAAGCGACAGCAACCACAACCCAAGCTTAATTCTATAACTTACCGATATGGCCAAGCAGTCCGTCATCCAGCGCCAGCTCAAACGCGAGCGCATCGTCATCAAGCAAGCCGCTAAGCGTGCTGCGCTTAAGAAAATCCTCTCCGACCCTAAGGTCACCGAGGAGGCTTTTTATGCAGCCCAGAGCAAGCTCACCAAGCTCCCGCGCGATGGTTCGAAAGTTCGCCTCAAGAATCGTTGCCCCATTTCCGGTCGTCCACGTGCCTTTATCCGTAAATTCGGACTCTCCCGTATTACCTTCCGCGAGCTCGCGCTCAACGGCCAGATCCCTGGCGTGACGAAGGCTTCTTGGTAACCTTACAAACATGTCTGCTTCTTCTGATACACTTGGTGACTTTTTGACCACGCTGCGCAACGGCTCTAAAGCCGAGCGCGCAACTGTCACTGGACAATGGTCCCGCATCCGCGAAGGTGTCGCCCGCATCCTCAAGGATTCTGGTTACATCAAGGGCTACCGTCGCGCCGAGAAGGATGGCCTGCCTGTACTCGAGGTTGAACTCAAGTACGTCGCGGGTGCACCTGCCATCACAGGCATCGAGCGCATTTCCACTCCCGGTCGCCGCGTTTACGCTGGCAACTCGGATATTCCTAAGGTCATCGGCGGCATGGGCGTTACCATTGTCACCACATCCAAAGGAATTCTCACCGATGTCGATTGCCGCCGCCAGAAAGTCTCTGGTGAGTTGCTCGCCAAAGTCTGGTAACCCTCCCTACACCTTCCTGTCATGAGCCGCATTGGTAAGCTTCCTGTTCCTATCCCCGCTGGCGTAAAAGTCGCGATCCAAGGACCCACCGTAAACGTCGAAGGCCCTAAGGGTAAGCTTTCGCGTACATTTAAGGGCGTGAGCTTCACGCTCGCTGACAACGTTGTTACTGTCGCCCCCCAGGGTGAAAGTCGCGAAGTTGGCGCACTCTTTGGTACCGCCCGCGCAATCCTTCGTAACATGGTCGAAGGTTGTGCGACCGGTTATAAGAAGAATCTCGAAATTCAGGGCGTCGGTTTCAAGGCCATCCTCAAGGGTGACTTGCTCGACCTCGTCCTCGGTTACTCTCACCCGATTCAGTATAAAGTACCTGCAGGTGTAAAAATCGTTATCACGGAAAACGTAAAAATCGAAGTCACTGGCCCTGATCTCCACCTCGTGGGTCAAGTTGCTGCTGACATTAAGCATTACTATCCTGTTGAGCCTTACAAAGGTAAGGGTGTTCGTATTGTTGGCCAACACGTCCGCCGTAAGGAAGGCAAGAAGACGGCTTAATTCGCTTTTTGTAACATGAACAAGCCCGCCAATAAGGTACACCGTAAGCAGTCGCTCGCTCAAAAGCGTCGCTGGCGCTTGCGTAAGCGCGTCCGCGGCACAGCTGCACGCCCTCGTCTCTCCGTCAAGTTCACGCACCTTCACATCCATGCCCAAGCGGTTGATGATGACAAAGGTGTCACGGTTGCATTTGCGAGTACGACCGAGAAGGACTTCCGCGCTGCAAAAATTCGCCCGAATATCAAAGGTGCTTCCGCTTTCGGAAAAGCCTTTGCCCAGCGCGCTGTCAAAGCCGGCATCAAAGCCGTCGTTCTCGATCGCGGTGCGCGTTCATACCACGGTGCCGTCAAAGCATTTGCCGAGACTGCCCGCGAAGGTGGCCTCTCTTTCTAATCTTACTATCTAACAACTTATTATGAGCGAACAGACTCCGAGCCCCGCACCTGCTTCTGGCAGCGCTAAGGCCCCTGCTGGTGGTAACGGTAATGCCGGCGGCAATAACCGCGGTCCGCGTGATTCGCGTGGCGGCCCTCGTCGTGGCGGCCCACGCCCTCCACGTCGTGATGATCGTCCTGTCTCTGAATATAACGACAAGGTCGTTAACGTGAACCGTTGTGCGAAGGTCGTCAAAGGCGGCCGCCGCTTCAACTTTGCTGCGCTCGTTGTATCGGGTGACGGTAAAGGTCGCGTCGGTATTGGTTATGGTAAGGCCAAGGAAGTTCCCGATGCGATTCGCAAGGGCACAGAGCGTGCACACCGTGCTCTCGCTACTGTCAATCTTCGTGGTAACACCATTCCTCACGACGTCATTGGACGTTGTGATGGTGGCGTTGTTATGCTTCGCCCAGCTGCGCCTGGTACCGGTCTGATTGCTGGCGGCGGCGTTCGCGCTGTCTTGGAAGTCGCAGGCCTTAAGGACGTCCTTTCCAAGTCGATGGGATCGAATAACCCTCAGGCGATTGTGAAAGCAACGCTCGATGGTCTTTCCCAATTACGCACTCTCGCACAAATCAAAGCTATCCGCTCTTAAGCGGTAACGATTATGAAACTCCACAATCTCCCAACTATTGAAGGTGCCACGCACCGTCACAAGCGCCTCGGCTGCGGTCGTGGATCAGGACACGGCAAGACTTCAGGTCGTGGCCACAAAGGTATGAAGGCCCGCTCCGGCGGTGGCCATCGTCCTGGCTTCGAAGGCGGTCAAATGCCTCTCTACCGTCGTTTGCCTCACCGCGGATTCCGTAACATCAACCGCGTCGAGTTCGAAGTGGTCAATGTAGCGGATCTCGAGGCTGTCGAAGGTGCTAAACTTAGCTCAGCTGAACTCGTTGCAGCTGGCCTGATCCGTAGCGCTGATTCCAAACTTAAGGTTCTCGGGAATGGCGAAATTAAACGCGCCGTCACCATTACTGCTCACGCATTTTCGGGTTCCGCGAAAGCGAAGATCGAAAAAGCAGGTGGTAAGGCTGTCCTGATTGCTACCGCACCGGCCCCTGAGGCTAAGTAAGGCTTCGCGCCGCGCCACTTGATGTTGGCTTCATTTCTCAACTGCTGGCGCATCCCGGAACTCCGGGCGCGTATCCTTGCGACTATTGGGCTGATTTTTATCGCTCGGATTGGCGCAAACATTCCTCTTCCGGGCGTCGACCCGAAAGACATTTTGGCTTACTACCAATCCATGGCGGACAACGCCAGTGGTGGCGTGGTTGCGATGTATAATATGTTCACCGGTGGTGCCCTCCTCAAGGGAGCGGTTTTCTCGCTGGGCATCATGCCGTACATCAGTGCCTCGATTTTGATGCAGTTAATGACTGCGGTTGTGCCAACCTTGGCGCGTCTTCAGCAAGAAGGAGAAGTTGGTCGCCAAAAACTCGCTCAGTACTCCCGCTACCTGACAATCCTCATTGCGATTATTCAATCTAGTTTACTGTTGGGTGCCTTTTGTAATCCGCAGTCAGTTGGCCAAGCATTGGGCCTAGGCAGTGATTTCCGTGGCGTGATTGTGGTGATGGAGAATCAAACGCTCTTCGTCATTCTCGGCGTCATTCTCTTAACCACAGGTTCTGTGGTCATGCTTTGGCTCGGCGAACAGATTACTCAGCGCGGCATTGGTAATGGAACGTCCGTTCTTATTACGATTGGTATTCTGGCCGACATCCCTGGCGCCGTTCGCTCCTTCATTACCGTCGCCTTTGGAGGTGCCGAAGGAAGTGGCGCTGATATGCATGGCCCAGAAAAAGCCGTCGGCATGGTCATCCTCTTCTTGGTCGTTACCGCTGCAATGGTGGCCTTAAATCAGGCAGTTCGTAAAGTGCCTGTGCAATATGCTCAGCGCATGGTAGGTCGTAAGATGTACGGCGGACAAAGTACCTACCTTCCGCTGAAGGTTAACTACGCGGGTGTCATGCCGGTGATTTTTGCTGGGGCGATCTTGTCATTCCCGCCGATGCTCTTCCGATTCCTCGCATCCAACTTTACCCAAGTTGGATTCCTCGGAGATTGGGCTAATCAGTTACAGTACCCAACAGTCACCCATTACGTCATCCTTGCGCTGCTCATCTTCGGCTTCAGTTATTTCTGGATATCGATTATGTTCCGTCCGGTACAGATCGCAGACGATTTGAAGAAGAACAATGGATATATCGTTGGCGTGCGCCCAGGCGCTCCCACGGCACAGTTCCTCGACTTCGTGATGACGCGTCTAACGCTCGCTGGATCACTTTTCCTGCTGATCATTGCTCTGCTGCCAGATTTCTTCATGTATAAGCTCTCGTTCCCTGCGCGCCTGGCGACATTCCTTGGCGGCACAGGTGGACTGATTACGGTTGGCGTGGTTCTCGATACGATGCGCCAAGTCGAAACCTTCCTCTTGCAGAGCCACTATGACGGCTTCTTGCGCAAAGGTCGCGTGGGTGGCGTTGCCACACCTGTGCCTCAGCGTCGTGAGCCCTCGGCTGACGCGAACACCAGTCTCGGTTCAGCGGGCACAGCGTGTATTGTCCTTTTCGTCTTGGGTATTGCGGCGTGGATTTATCAACACGCAAGCGCTCTCGGTTTCTAAACTGAGTTGTTGTGATGATTGATATCCACTCCCGAGTTGACGTGGAGGGCATGCGTGCCGCTGGTAAGGCAGCTGCGCAGGTTTTGGCTGAACTACGTCCGCTAGTTCAACCAGGCATTTCCACGGCCGAGTTGGATGCGGCCGCTGCCAATCTCATGAAGCTTCATGGGTGCACCAGTGCTTGCCATGGGTATGTTGTCGGCCGCCTCACTTATCCCGGGTATATTTGCATTTCGCTGAATGATGAGATTGTCCATGGCATCGGTCGCGATGATCGATTCATCCAAGATGGCGATGTCGTTTCCCTTGATGTGGTGATCCGTAAAAACGGTTTCGTGGGTGACAATGCTTATACGGTTCTGGTTGGGTCTGTGCCTGAGCCTGCCCGCAAACTTTGTCAGGCGACTGAAAATGCATTGATGGCTGGCATTTCTGCGGTTCGACCCGGGGGAAGGGTAGGGGACATCTCTGCGGCCATTCAGGGGGCAATACAGCCTTTCGGATTTGGGATTGTCCGCGAGTTCGTCGGCCACGGGGTTGGGCGCCAAATGCATGAAGAACCCCAGATCCCGAATTGGGGGTCCAAGGGTACGGGGGCTAAATTAGTCCCCGGAATGGCTTTAGCGATAGAACCCATGGTCACTTTGGGGTCGCCAAAGATCCTTATGGCGGCCGACGGGTGGACCGCCCAGACCAAGGATGGCAGGGTTGCTGCCCACTACGAACACACGGTTTTGGTCACTGAAGAGGGGGTAGAGGTCCTAACACGCATTTAATCCCATTTTATGCTTCCCTTACCCCTATAAACTAAGCAATTTTCGACCCTTTTCCCCCTCTCTCCTCCCAACCGCACGGACACATATGCCCCGCATTCTCGGCGTCGATATCCCTAACAACAAGAAGGTAGAATACTCCCTTCGCTATATCTATGGCATCGGACCTCTCCGCGCTATGAAGATTTGTCAAATTCTTGGCTTCCGCCCAGAGATGCGCGCAAGCGAACTCAGCGAAGAACAATTAAATAAAATTGTAGACTTCATTGTTCGCGAAGGTTGGAAGTGCGAAGGTGATCTCCGTCGCGAAATCACCCAGGACTTAAAGCGCCTTCAGGCAATTAAATCTTACCGTGGCCTTCGCCACTTCCGCGGACTCCCTGTTCGCGGCCAGCGTACCCGTACCAACGCACGTACGCGTAAGGGTAAGCGCAAGACAGTCGGTGTTGCTTCCGCAGCTTCACCTGCAAAAGCAGCTTAATTTATTCCCTAAACTTTACGACCGATGAGCGAAGAGACACCTAAGTCCGAAAAACCTGCAAAAAAGACCAAGGCCGCACCTGCGCCCGAAGCCTCTGCTGCACCTGCCGTTGATGAAGCGAATCCCTCTGCGGAAGTCGCTTCACCTGAGCGCAAAGAAATTACCGCAAAGGAACTCCTCGGAGAAGACATTGGGGAGATTAAGGTACGTCGTGCCAAGGGCTCGAAGAACATCATCAATGGTGTCTGTCACATCCTTGCCACTTTCAATAACACCAAGGTCACCATCACCGATCCAAATGGTAATGTGATCTCTTGGGGTAGCGCCGGTCGCCACGCTTTCAAAGGTTCCCGTAAGTCCACCGCCTATGCGGCCCAGGTTGTCTGCCAGGAAGCTCTTAAGCAGGCGATGGCACACGGACTGAAGGAAGTTGCCGTTATCGTCAAAGGACCTGGCATGGGTCGCGACAGCGCAATCCGTGCAATTTCAGTTCTCGGCATCAACATCAGCTCGATTGTCGACGCCACGCCGATCCCTCACAACGGCTGCCGTCCCCCTAAGCGTCGTCGCGTCTAAGCGTCTGCGCTCCCCCTTACCTTCCGGGGATGGCAAGCCGGAAGGGGATATCCATCGCCAAACCAAAAATACCAAACCTAAGCACACATGTCCCGTTACACTGGACCAACCACCAAGATTAACCGTCGCTTCAACCAAGCGATCTTACCGACTTCGAAAGGCGAAGAGCGTAAGCCATACCCTCCTGGCATTCACGGCCAAACCAAGTCCCGCAAGGTCTCGGAATACGGCCAGGGCCTGAGCGAAAAGCAAAAGCTTCGCTTCATGTACGGTCTCAATGAGCGCCAATTCCGTCTCGCCTTTGCCCGTGCCAAGGCACTCGGTGGCGTCGCCGGCGAAAACTTTTTACGCATCCTCGAGACTCGTCTCGATAATGTTATCTACCGTCTTGGTTTTGCGAGCAGCCGAGCAGCCGCTCGTCAGTTCGTTGCCCACGGACACATTCGTATCAACGGACACAAGGTCGACATCGCTAGCTACTCAGTGAGCCCTGGTGACGAAGTTGTCGTTCGTGACCGTACTTCTTCCAAACAGCTTGCAACCCGCTCGTCGGAAGAAAACCAATCGCGTGCTGTTCCAGCATGGTTGGCCGCCTCGCCTGAGCAGCTTCGTGGCACGATTGTCCGCGAGCCTGCGAAAGAAGAACTCCCTACTGAAGTAAACGTCCAGGTGGTCGTTGAGTTCTACAGCCGCTAATCCACTTCAAACACCCACAACTATGTCTAAGCGCCTCGGAAAATTCCAGCTCCCCACTAAGCTGAAGAAGGACGACTCGACGTCGTCTGCCACCCACGCTCGTTTTACTGCTGAGCCTTTCGAAACAGGTTTCGGCCATACAATCGGCAACTCCCTTCGTCGCGTCCTTCTTGGATCGATTGAAGGCGCTGCGATTGCTTCGGTCAAAATCGATGGTGTTTCGCACGAGTTTCAACCTATCGACGGCGTCGTTGAAGATGTCACCGAAATCGTCCTTAACCTGAAGAAGGTTCTTCTCCGCCATGAAAAGCGTGAAGACTTCCGCGCGGTTATTGACGTGAATAAAGTCGGCCCCGTAAAGGCTTCCGACATTCAACTCCCTGCGGGCCTCACCCTCGTGAATCCCGACATCGTTCTCTGCACCCTCGATCGCAAGCGTCGCTTCTATGCGGAACTTGAAATCAAGGTTGGCCGTAGCTGGTGCTCGGCTGAAGAGAATAAGCCTGTCGAGCAAACCATCGGTGTTATCTCGATCGACTCACTCTTCTCCCCTGTGAGCGTCGTCCGCTATACGGTTGAAAACTCACGCGAAGGCCAAAAGACCGACTATGATCGCTTGGTTCTCGATGTTTCAACCGATGGCCGCATCTCACCTGACGATGCCCTCAAAGAAGCTTCTGCAATTCTCGCTAAGCACCTTGAAGTGTTCAACGCGATTGCCGGTCAAGAGATCGAGTTCGAATCCAAAGCCAAGGAAGAAGCCGACGACCAAAATCGTCTTCGCAACCTCCTGAACATGTCTGTGAACGAAATCGAATTGTCGGTGCGTGCAGCAAACTGCCTGAACAATGCAAATATCACCACCGTGGGTGCGCTTGCGATGAAGTCGGAGCAGGAAATGCTCAAGTACCGCAACTTCGGCAAAAAATCCCTCAACGAAATCAAACAAAAGCTCGAGCAACTTGGTCTGTCTTTAGGCATGACCGGCTTGGATCGTTTGATGGAGAAGAAGGGTCCAGCCGCCTAATCGGCCACACCCATGCGCCACCGTACCCATCGGCATAATTTAGGTGTTCGCAAAGAACACCGTGCTTCCATGGTCGCTAATTTAGCGGCCGCACTCATCACCCACGCTCGCATCACGACCACGCTTTCCCGTGCCCGTGCCGTCCGTCCCTTCGTTGAGAAGATCGTGACCCTCGCGAAGAAAGGTGCCGCAGCCTCAACCCCTGCCGAGAAGCTTCACTATTACCGTCTGGCTCTCTCGCGTTTGCGCGACGAGTCCGCCGTCGCTCTTTTGTTTAAGGAACGCGTCAGCGCTTTCCAGAAACGAAAGGGTGGCTACACACGTATCCTCAAAATTGGTAACCGTATCGGCGACGCTGCGGAGACCGCTTTGATTGAGCTCGTGGGTAAAGACGACGCTCAGCCCCCTCGCCCTAAGGCGAAGGTTGCTAAAGCTAAGACCCCTAAAGTAGCCGCGGCCGCACAGGCCTAAGGCGCTAAGGACTTCCCCGAGACGCACCTGCTTTGGTAGGTGCGTCTCTGCTTTTTATGCTCCTCCCCATTGACCTAGGCCTCTTCCTTGCCCTTACGGCTGGGATGGGCTGCACGTTGATTTTAGGGGTCTGGTTTTGGTATGATCGGCGTGAAGCTCTTTTAAATGACCCCCGGCGTATTCGCTCGGCCTTTGTTTGTACGCGTTGCGGGCAAACCTACCTACGTCCCCGTCTCCGGGAAGAGGCCCCTTGCCCTGGGTGTGGATGGAACAATGTTCGCCTCAAGTTCTGAATCCCTCTAAACCTTTACTTTTCACCGCCATGTCCAAGCAGACCATTGCCGTGCTCGATTTCGGGTCTCAATACACCCAGGTCATCGCCCGTCGTATCCGTGAGTGCCAAGTTCATTCGCGCATCTACTCACACAAAGTTTCTGCGGAGACATTGCGTGCGGACGGCGTCCGCGGAATTATTCTTTCGGGTGGCCCAGCGAGCGTGCGGGCAAAAGGATCGCCACGTCCCGATGCGGCCGTCTTCACCCTCGGCGTGCCTGTTCTTGGTATTTGTTATGGCGTGCAATTGATGGGGGAAATGCTTGGCGGAAAAGTTGCCGGCTCTGGTCATCGTGAATATGGCCATGGCACTCTCAACTTCCGAGCAGGCTCAGATTTACTCCATGGCATTCGCGGGCCGTTGCGCGTTTGGAATTCGCACGGTGATAAAGTCTCTCGACTGCCGCGAGGCTTTCGCGCTGTTGCCAGCACGGAAAATTCCGAGCATGCGCTCATCGAAGATTCGAAGAGGCAATTTTTCGGCATCCAATTCCACCCTGAAGTTGCCCACTCCGAGCGCGGAATGGATATCCTCCGCAACTTCCTCTTCCGCATCTGTCGCTGTAAGGCCGATTGGGTGATGGACGACTATGTGGCAACTGCGGTCGCTGATATTCGCCGACAAGTTGGCAAAGCCCATGTCATTCTCGGCCTCTCCGGTGGCGTCGATTCTTCCGTGGCTGCCGCACTCATTCAAAAGGCGATAGGCCGTCAACTCACCTGTGTGTTTGTCGATAACGGCTTATTGCGTTTAGGCGAACGTGAGCAGGTTGAGCGCATGTTCCGCGGTCGATTTAAAGTGGACCTGCGGGTGGTTGATGCTTCAAAGGCCTTTTTAGGAAAGTTGCGCGGCGTCCAAGATCCCGAACGTAAGCGCAAAGTCATCGGGCATGAATTTATCCGGGTCTTTGATAGCGAAGTCCGCAAAATCCGCTCGAAGACAAAAGTAGAATTTTTGGCCCAAGGCACACTGTATCCCGATATTATTGAATCCATCTCCATTGATGGAAACCCAGCCGCGACGATTAAGAGCCATCATAACGTCGGCGGTCTGCCAAAGCGGATGAAGCTCCGCCTCCTCGAGCCCCTGCGCGAGCTCTTTAAAGATGAAGTGCGTGCGCTCGGTGAGGCTCTTGGGCTTCCCCGTGAAATGGTCTGGCGGCATCCCTTCCCGGGTCCAGGACTCGCTGTGCGCGTCTGCGGAGATATTACCCCTGAGCGTCTCGACATCCTTCGTAAGGCTGATGCGATATTTATCGATGAGCTCCGCAAGTCTGGACAGTACGACAAAGTTTGGCAGGCCTTTGCGGTCTTCTTGCCTGTTCGTACAGTGGGCGTGATGGGGGATGAGCGGACTTACGACCATGTTTGTGCACTCCGTGCGGTCACGTCTTCAGATGCGATGACTGCTGACTGGGCGCATTTACCCTACGAAGTCCTCCGTAAGGCCTCTTCGCGTATCATAAATGAGGTTAAGGGCTTCAATCGCGTTTGTTACGACGTCTCCTCGAAACCCCCGTCGACGATCGAGTGGGAGTGATCCGCCGACGCCCCGTTGACACCTTAAGCGTCGACTGATTTTATCCTTACAGTGCCAGACCCCGTCTTCCAGGTAATCGCCCGTCGTTGGCGCCCACGTACCTTCGCTGAGATGGTAGGTCAGCAGCACATTGTGCGCACGTTGACCAATGCCATTAACACGGGTCGTGTTGCCCATGCCTACCTTTTTGTCGGGCCACGGGGTACGGGCAAAACTACCACGGCACGTATTTTTGCTAAGGCTCTCAGTTGTACAGGCGGGCCTAAAGCTGACTTTGATTTAAAGGACCCTATTTGTGTGGAAATTGATCGCGGGTCTTGCCTCGACGTCATCGAGATCGACGCTGCTTCCAATCGTCGCCTTGAGGACGCGGAGCGCATTCGTGAGGCCTGCCAATTCCAGCCGTCCGGCCGCTACAAAATTTTCATCGTCGACGAAGCGCACCAGCTGACGAAAGAGGCTTTTAATGCGTTGCTTAAAACGATCGAAGAACCACCCCCTTGGGTAAAATTTGTTTTTGCGACGACCGAGTCTGAAAAAGTCCTCGATACGATTGTTTCACGCTGTCAGCGCTTAGAATTCCAACCAATCCCTGAGGACCTCATTGCGGAGCGATTGTCTGAGATTGTAAAAGCCGATGGCGTTAAAGCAGACCGCGATGCACTCATTGCCATTGCTCGTCTGGCCCATGGCGGAATGCGCGATTCCCAGTCAATCTTAGACCAGGTCATTTCTTTTGCGGGCAAAAATGTAACCGAGAAAGATGTCCTCGATATTTATGGCTTAGCTTCGGTTAAGCAGATCACTGACCTTTCTCAGGCGATTGCAGCGGGGAATGCGCCTGCAGCTTTAGCGCTTTCCGATAAATTTCATGAAGAAGGGCGCGACCTTTTACGCATCCTTGCAGACTTACAAGTCACTGTGCGTACCGCTGTTCTGGATGCGGTGAAGAACGCAGGAAAGAGTCGCTCACTCGCAACTGAGCTCACCTCCGATCAGTTAGTACGAATGCTTGATGCATTGCTATCGGCTGAAAACTCTATCCGCCACGGACTTTCGCCGCGGGCTGCGTTCGAAGTCGCTTTGCTCAAAGCCGTAGACCAGACGCGACAGCGCTCAATTGATGGATTGATTAAAGATCTCGCTGGTTCCGCCAACGGACTCCCCAAGGAGCCCGGCCAAAAAAAAATAAACACAACGCAGGCGCCGCCTGAAGCGAAAGTTACGGCAGTCGTAAAGACGGAGAAGGTCGGAAACCCCACCAAAGGCGAAGCTGCGGATGAGCCACCATTGGATGTGTCCTTCGCGGAGGCTGAAGCCGGCTCCCAGGCTCCTTTTGATGCATCTGCGCTGTTGAGTCAGTCGCAGGGCGAAGAAGTCATCACACCTGGCAGTAAAGAATTTAGTGACGCAGTCGAAAGTATACCCGATTCCGTGCGGTCGAAGTTGAAAGACGCCCTGGGAGCAGAGTTTTCACAATTACGTTCCTTGCCCCCTGGTAAGCTGCGCCGCCCGCGTTGAGGTATGGCACGCACGTGTATCGGACTGATCTCCGACACGCACGGCTTAGTGCGTCCGCAGGCCATCGTCGCGTTCGAAGGGGTTGACCTCATTTTGCATGCTGGAGATGTTTGCAGTGATACCGCTCTGGAGGAGCTTGCGCAGATTGCGCCTGTATTTGCTGTCTCGGGTAATTGCGATGATGACCCGCATCTTCCGGCCTACCTCGTGCATGTCGTCGACGGGGTTCAAATTCTTTTACATCACAGCCATCTGCCGATCGACGAATCGCTCCACCAGCCGGACGTCGTTGTCACAGGCCACACCCACCAGCCCGTTATCGAGCAAGATGGCAATGTCCTCCGGATTAATCCGGGTAGCGCAGGCCCACGGCGCTTTCGGCTACCCGTGACCGTCGCACGCTTAACAATCATCGATGGGAAACCCGAGGCAGAGCTTATCGAGCTCGATGGTCGATGAGCGCCGCTTTGCCCATTGAAGCATTACGCACCCCCTTGGTAGAGGCGTGCGGGAAAACGCGACGTATCATTCTGCGCGCACCCACAGGTTCGGGTAAGTCGACGCAGATTCCACAAATGTTATTGGACTTAAATTTAGTCCAAGGGCAGATCATTATCCTGCAGCCGAGAAGGATTGCAGCCCGTCTTCTCGCCGCACGTATTGCGGCTGAGCGAGGTGTGCGACTTGGCGGTGAAGTCGGTTACCAAATCCGTTTTGATCGCGTAGAGTCTGCGGAAACACGGATCAAATTTGTCACAGAGGCGCTACTGTTGCGCCAGATGGCCTCGGATCCGCAACTCAAAGGAGTCGGCGCAGTGATCTTTGACGAATTTCATGAACGTAACTTACATGCGGATGTCGCTATCGCGCTCGCGCGTAAATTACAGGAAAAGCAGCGCCCTGATTTACTCCTCATTGCAATGTCAGCCACGCTGGACACAGCATCGCTCGCACAGTGGCTTGAAGGCTCAGTGACATTGGCCGCTGACGGGCGCGCCTATCCCGTCGTTACCGAGTACCTTCCGGGTGGCCGGGCAGCTGGGCGGCCAATCTGGGAGCCAGCCGCTGAACAGGTGCGACGTGTTCTCCAAGAAGAAGGCGAGGGCGATATCCTTGTGTTCATGCCCGGTGCTTACGAAATTACACGTACACTGAGTGCAATTAAGGCATTACCGGAAGCGCGCGGCGTCGAGTGTCTGCCTTTGCACGGTGAATTGCCGCCTGAGGAGCAAGACCGTGCGGTTCGTCCGGGCTCTAACCGAAAAATTATTGTCTCAACAAATGTTGCCGAAACTTCAGTGACAATACCCGGAATCCGGGCGGTCATTGATTCAGGTTTAGCGCGAATCGCACGCTTTGACCCGTTGCGCGGAATCGACACGCTTTTTGTTGAACCGATTTCGCAGGCTTCGGCAGAGCAACGAGCAGGCCGAGCGGGACGCACGGGGCCGGGTCGTTGTGTGCGTCTCTGGTCTAAGACAGACCATGAGGCACGTCCTACCAGAGAAGTTTCCGAGATTCGCCGCGTAGATCTGTGCGAAACATTATTACTCTTACGTGCATCGGGCTGGGGTGATGCCGCTGATTTTCCGTGGTTCGAGGCGCCTGATCCTCGTTCACTAGAACGCGCACGTCTCACCTTGATTGACTTAGGTGCGTGGACGTCGGAGGGGCAGTTGACGGACATGGGTCGTCGGATGGCCATCTTCCCCTCACACCCACGCCACGCGCGCATGTTACTCGCTGCCGGAGAGTATGGTTGCGTGACAGAAGTTGCGGCGATTGCTGGACTCGCGCAGGGACGCGATATTGTTTTACGCAAAGTTGATGCCACGACCGAATCAGCTCGGGATGCTGTCGCGTGCGCACCTGGATCCGATCTGCTGCAGCGCTTAGCCCTATTGTATCGTGCTGCCGATATGCGCTTTGATGCAAACGCCTGTGATGCTCTGGGCGTGCACGCTCAAGGCGCTCTGCAGGCTGATCGGGCTGCGCGTCAGTTTTTACGCATCGCCCAGGCTCAGGGGTTAACGGTCAACCAGACTCCCGCTCAGCCAGAGATCATCCGTAAGTGCTTATTTATTGGGTTGAGCGACCGGTTAGCGGTAAGACTCGATGCGGGTACCTTGCGTTGCGCAGTTGTGCATGGTCGGCGGGGTGAATTACGTAGTGAAACGGTGGTGCGTGATGCGCGCTTACTTGTAGCGGCAGAAATGGAAGAGGTGCAGGTGCGTGGCGAAGTCACTCTCTACCTATCCTTGGTCACGGCTATTGAAGAGGCCTGGTTACACGAGCTCTTCCCTAAAGACTTTTCTGAAGTCGCTACTGTTCGTTACGATGCTACTCAGCGACGCGTCGTGACGCGCCTAGAACGTCGTTTCCGGGACCTCGCGCTTGAGACAGTCGAGCGTGATGATGCGCCTTCAGATGCCGCCAGCCGATTATTGGCAAACGAAGTTATCGCCGGCCGCTTAGAACTCGAGCGCTGGGACAGCCAGGTCGACGCCTGGATTCGCCGTGTTAATTTTGCCGCCAAACATTGTCCTGAGTTAGGTATTGCTCCCTTAGATGCAGAGGGTCGTCGGCTTATTATCGAGGAACTGTGCATGGGTGCGTCGGCCTATCGCGATATTCGCGACCGCCCGGTGATGTCTGCCGTCCATGGCTGGGTTACCCATGAACAACGACTCGCACTCGAACGACTTTGTCCCGAGAAGATTGATTTACCACGCAAGAAACACCCTGCCCGTATTATCTATGACGAAGATGGTGAGGCGTGTATCGAGGCAACTGTTCAGGAACTCTATGATTTCCCAGGAAAAAAACTACGCATATGCGATGGCAAAGTACCTCTAGTTGTCTGTATTCAATCTCCCGCCCGCCGCACTGTGCAACGTACCACCGATCTTGATTCTTTTTGGTTAGGCTCCTATGCGCAGGTGCGTAAAGATTTGCGCGGGCGTTACCCTCGACACGAATGGCGCTAAACCAACAACGGTGGTCTGACGTACCGCTTCACGTCCTTGATTTTGAGGGTGGATTGCGAACAGGGGTTGTTGAATTTGGTGTCACCACTTTGCTCGGTGGAGAAATTATTTCTGTTTATACAGGACTCTGTGCTCCGCTTGCCCCTATTCCTTTAATGGACACCCAATGCCATGGATTGGCAGATCGTGATTTAGCAGGGCTTCGCTCCTTTGATGCCCATTGGGAGTATTTTGTGTCGTTGAGGTCTTCAGGCGTTTTTGTTGCGCATAATAGTTCAGTGGAAGCACGTCTCTTGGCTGCGACGTGGCCGCACCCCTCAGCGGTTCCCTCTGTTTCCGAAGATGGGGTGGCTTTGGCCGAATGGGGGCCATGGGTGGATACGCTGCGACTGGCACGTCGCTGGGCCCCTACTTTAGGAGATTTCCGCCTCGGTGAATTAATCCGCATGCTGCATCTCGCTGAGCGCTTAGACAGCCTAGCCAACAAACACTGCCCGGCTGGCCGTAGGCATTACCACTGTGCGGGTTACGATGCGTTGGCGGCCGCCTTAGTCTTGCGTCACCTAGGGGGTCTAGAGGGTCGGTCAACCCTTTCACTCGCTCATCTTTTAGCAAATTCTGTGGGTGAAGCAGAGGCGTCTGACTTTCATCAGGGTGAGTTAGGATTCTAAATTGAATCCAGTTTGCGCTTCACAGCCCGTAGGGGTGCGGGGTAGATACCTGCCACCCTTATGTCCACTCGTCCTCCCATTCGCGTCGCTGTCACGGGTGCCGCAGGTAATATTGGTTATGCGGCAATCTTCCGTTTAGCATCCGGTGCTGTCTTTGGACCTGATCAACCTGTGGCGCTTAACCTTATTGAAGTTGGGCCCGGATTGAACGCCTTGGCAGGTGTGGTTATGGAGCTTCAGGACTGTGCCTTCCCTCTACTCACCGATGTCGTCGCTACTGGCGACCTTGATGTCGGTTTCAAGGATGCGGATTGGTGCCTGCTCATCGGTGCGGTACCGCGCAAGGATGGCATGGAGCGTAAGGATTTGCTCGGCATCAATGGTAAGATTTTCGTCGGCCAAGGTCAGGCTATCGCCCGCTCAGCCAAGAAAACCGCCAAGGTTCTCGTCGTCGGTAACCCCTGTAATACGAACTCGCTCATTGCTCTGCGCTCCGCCGCTAGCCTGCCCGCCGAGAACTTCTTTGCGATGACGCGTCTCGACGAGAACCGCGCAAAGTCGCAGCTCGCCGCCAAGGCCGGTGTCCATAACTCCGTCGTCAAGCACGTTGCCATTTGGGGGAATCACTCCTCGACCCAGTATCCCGACTTCACCAACGCAACCATCGGCGGAAAGCCTGCGACTCAGGTTGTCGCCGACCACGCTTGGCTGAAGGAGACTTTTGTAGGTGACGTCCAGAAGCGCGGAGCTGCTGTCATTAAAGCCCGCGGCGCATCTTCAGCTGCTTCTGCCGCGAACGCAGCCCTCGATACCCTGCGTAGCCTACACTTCCCGACCCCAGCAGGCGAGTGGCACTCTGTGGCCGTCCTCTCCAAGGGCGACTACGGTATCCAGCCTGGCATCATGTTCGGCTATCCCATTCGCACGAAGGCCGATGGCACCTGGGAAATTGTACAGGGTCTGCCGCTCGACGCCTTCTCTCGCGAGAAAATTTCTGTGACTGAAAAGGAATTACTCGAAGAGCGCACGATGGCTTCAGAGTCCCTTGGTATTACGCTCTGAGGTGACTCACGCAGATTCTGCTTCAGGATCTATGGGTGATTTGCCTGCGGACCTACGCGCCTTGATTGGTGGCGAGCGAGACCTCGTCGCAAATTGTGCCAACACAGCTGCTTTGCTCTGGCACCGCTTACCTCGGCTGAATTGGGTCGGGTTCTATTTTCTGTGTGACGGCGAGTTGGTCCTCGGGCCTTTCCAGGGTAAACCTGCGTGTACGCGCATTGCCCTTGGACGCGGTGTTTGCGGCACAGCTGCCTTGCGCCAAACCACCATCATTGTGCCTGATGTCAGTCAGTTCCCTGGCCACATTGCCTGCGACCAGGCGTCGCGAAGCGAATGCGTCATCCCTTTACTTGCTTCTGGTAGGCTAATCGGGGTGCTTGATCTCGATAGTCCGGACTTAGCGCGTTTTGACGCAGAGACCGTCAAGGTTGCCGAAGCCATCGCCACAATTGTGGCTGACGGTTCACTTTTGCGGTAAGCGAATAATCGTAATGTCGCCGGGTCGGGCTGAGCCAAGTTTTATTCCCCCAGAGGTGGCCGCCTGGAAGAGAGGGGGCTCGGTTGTATCTGTATCTGCCTTTCCTGAGTCCGCACGGGCAGTCTGGATTTTTCGTAAAGCAAGGTAATCAAGAATAACCGGATTCGCGCTCGCATAGATGACTTTCTCGGAACGACACCAGCCAGCGTCATAGGTTGGACCGCCGCGAATTTGAAAACGCTCTAAGCTCATAAGCGTTAGGATGCGCCGGTTGTTGAGTTCGGGCGCCGCACACATTTCAACCGCTGCCAATGAGGCATTGCGTGGGTTATTCGAAAAGCGCGTTGTGTTGGTGGCGTTTCCAATCGACGAGCAAGCAAGCGCACCGGAGACGCCTAAGTCTGCTGAATCAGATACGATGGGTAATTGAATCCAGAAATCGACTTCATCAAAAAGCGGTTTGGGCATGAGGCTTTCGCGCGGGTTTTGCCATTCGGCCAGCGGTGTGCCCGGGGCGGGAGGCATCGGGTTTTCGTAGATGAGCCGAGGGTCATTGATCCAGGTGCGAGCTTCAGCATCCCAGGCGCGAACTTTAAACCCTTCGAATACCTGTGGCGCGTCGCTACGTGCAGGTAAAAATCCCGCCTGGCGAAGTGGCGCGGTGGATGCGTCGCATAGGAAGATATTTTCGCGGGCAAAGCCTCGGCGGATGAGCGCATCTGCAACTGCCCGCACAAGCGACTTTGGCGTAGATAACCCAGCGCCTGATTGCGTCGAAATTTTAATGGCACAGCGCTTTCGTTCTTTGGGAGCAAGGGTGACGTTCGTGCGCGCTTCGAATCCGGCGATGAGATCTTCCGTCGCCGTCGCGTAGGTGGCGTCACTGAAGTCTTCCAATTTTCGCTCAAGGAGTAGGCTGCGCGGCTCTGTTAGCCCCCAACTCAGTTGGGTTAAGCCTAGAAGCAGAAAGGTTAGGGCGGCACGCATGCCCAAAGCATGTTAGCTTTAGGCGTGGGCGCAAGGCGTGGAATGGGGTTTGCCCAAGTCCTGCTCACTGTGCCAATGTCAGCTCCATGAGTGATGCGCCTTCGAACCCTAATCGACATGTATTGGGGATGATCTTCCTCACTGTCCTGATGGATATCATAGGTTTCGCCATCATCATACCGATGTTCCCAAGCCTCTTGACGCATTACCTGCATGCCGAGGGAACTGCAGGTACATTAGTTTCAATGATGGCAGACTTGGCGAAATCGATTGCGGGCACAGAACCGCGCCCCGAACTTGTTGCTGTTTTGTTTGGTGGATTGCTGAGTGCGGTCTTTTCGGGGCTGCAGTTTGTGTGTTCGCCATTTTGGGGTGCACTTTCAGACCGCATTGGTCGCCGACCGGTTTTAGTAACGACACTCTGCGGTAATATGTTCGCCTATGCCCTCTGGATTTTTTCAGGGCAGTTTTGGGTACTACTCGTTTCGCGTGTTCTATGTGGTTTGGCTGCAGGTAATATCGCCGTGGCTTCGGCGGCAGCTGCCGACATAACGGATCGCGACAATCGCACCAAAGGAATGGCGGTTGTCGGCGTAGCCATTGGCTTAGGCTTTTTACTTGGCCCAGTTATTGGAGGGTTCGCGTCGTTATGGGTGTTGCCACACGCTGTAGAAAATATTCCAGCGCTCGCCCTGAATCCGTTCTCAGGTCCTGCCATTATTGCTGCATGCATGGCCGCAGCTAATTTCTTAATCGTCTGGCGCTTTTTCCCAGAGACGCATGCGAAGAAGGGTTTAAATACCGAGTCGCGACCTACGTTTTTTGCGATTGCCCGGGTACAAGACGGCGGCGTTCGACGTGCGTCGGTCGCAAATCTACTCTACCAGGTCGCTTTTACTGGAATGGAGAACACGGTAGTTTTTCTAACGGCCGCTCTTTTCCTTTTTCTCCCGCAGGACAACGCCTGGCTTTTTCTTTCGAACGGTTTGTGTCTCATGATTGCTCAAGGCGTGGCTGCGCGGTTATTGGTTAAGCGGATTGGCGAGAGAGCGGTCGCCGGGTTAGGTTTTTTGACGGGCGCAATTGCTCTAACCACAATCGCCTTTATTCCTTATCCAGAAGTCGGCCATACGGCCATGGAGTGGAAGTCTCTCTTCTTTATCGCGACAGGTTTACTCGCTTTTTCGACAGGGCTCATCCTTCCGAGCCTCTCTGCCCTTGTATCGCTTTATTCGAGTCCCGATCAGCAGGGCCGTAACTTAGGTATCCTTCGCTCAGCAGGAGCGTTAGCTCGCATCATAGGGCCTTTGGCTGCCGCCTATGTCTTTTTCCGTATGGGTACGCACCAGTGGGTGTATTTGGCAGGTGCCATCTTAATGGCACCGGGCCTCTGGATGATTACACGTTTGCCGAACCCTCGGGGTTCAGCCGCAGGGCAGTCTTGAGCCAAGTTCTGATCCGCGACGCAACGTAGACATTAGAGAAATTCCGCCACGGAATGATCCGACGAAATGTAGGCCTTGGTGTAGGGATTCCGTAGACTCGACAGCGTCTAAGAAGCGTCCGTGTTGATGTGTGTATTGTGGAATCGACCGAGGCCACCGTGCGATCCATTCTTTCTTAGGAGCGCCCTTAACGCCTAAAAGATCGCGCAATTCAGCATCAACAACTTCTCGGAGTTGACTGTCCTCTAGGCGTCCCAGTGCAATATTCCGGGCGCCACCGATAAAACACGCAAGCTGTACACTGCCCTCGGGTGTATTATTTGGGAAGCTGCTGGATGGAAATAGCACACCGAGAATTTTCCGGCCTTCGCGATGCGGGATGAGCATCCCGAAAGCGTCAAGCGGATGTTGTACTTGTTCGCGTTCGTAACCGCGCACGACGAGGGCGACAGGGGGTGCTTCGACAATTTCTGCCGCATGCAAAACGGGCTTAAGTATTTCCGCGCCCGCTAAGTGTGCCCACTGCCATGGCGGGGCTGTTATGATAAGTGACTTTGCACGCGCTCCCGATTCTTCGCCGCGGGCATTGCGCCAAGCAACGTTCCACCCTCGACTGTCACGGTGAATGAGCGTGGTGGTGCTTTGCAGGTGTAGTGTCCCTTTAGGGAGTTGTCCTACCATGGCTTCGGTCAGGCGCTGCAGGCCGCCTGGAAATTGTACAATTTTACGTGGCTCACTTGGCGAGCGCCAAAGCCCGAGAAGGATTGAGCGATGGTCTCTTTCTAAACGAGCCAAAGAAGGGAAGGCGTGCTCTAGTACAAGTCGACCTGGGTCGCCGGCATGGATACCGTTGATCATGGGGTCGAAGATTCGATCTGCGACTTCTGTGCCAAAACGTCGTTCCGCAAACGACTGTACCGTCTCTCCGTGTATCGACTCGCGAGATTGGAAGATTTCGAGAAGTAGATTTAACTTACCCCGCCATGAGAGCAGGTCGCTGTGTAAAATAGACCGAGGGTTCGCCGTGAGTGCGTGTATGTTGCCATGGCTGGCGATGAGACGTTTCGCTCCTCTTACATCGGCTTCTTGAATTTCTTGGGCTAGACCGAGTTCGCCAAGCAAGTCGGCGTCGACTTTTCCTTCTAGCTGCAAGGTGTTGGGGCCAAGTTCGACACTCCAGCCGTCTTCTCTCACGGTATGGATTGCTCCACCGGCTCGCGCAGCTGGATCAATCACCGCCACGGATCCGCCGCGACGCGTAAGGGCCGATGCCGTCGATAGGCCTGCGGGGCCTGCACCGATAATAATGGCATCCAGATCCATGCCTTAACAAAACGCAGCTAGCTGGCGTTGGCAACTTATGCTCGGTATGAAAGCCTGTCGGAATTTTCGGTAAACATAACCCCTTCGCTTCGCCTTGATTCGAGACGATTAATCTGAATGCCCCCATGTCTTCAATTGCCCGAAAACAGTTACTTTTTGAGGGTTATTCCATGTAGAAATCCCCTATCGGTAGTTTGCCTAATTTTAAGCATAAATGCTTTAAAAAACGCAATAATCAGGTGTGAATCGATGTCTGTTGAAATGTGGCACAGGGGGTGCTTCTTCTTGGTCTTCCCTAATCACCCTATCTATGAGCGCCCATCCTGCACGATCCAAAGCCATTGAAAGTATTGCTGCCCAGCCTCGGCTGACCGGCACATTCGACTTCCGTAATGAGAAGCTCGATGCGATCTATGGACAAAATGTTTTCTCGTTAGACAAAATGGAGAAGCGCCTTCCAAAGGCCGTCTTCAAGTCCGTACGCAACGTCATTGAGAACGGCGGAAAGCTCGACAATGACGTCGCGGACATTGTTGCCTCTTCGATGAAGGACTGGGCACTCGAGCGCGGCGCCACTCACTACGCTCACGTCTTTTATCCACTGACAGGTCTCACTGCTGAAAAGCACGATACCTTCTTCGAGCCTTCGGGTTCGGGTACGCTCGCTCAGTTTGCAGGCAAGGCCCTGATCCAAGCAGAGCCCGATGCTTCCTCCTTCCCGAATGGTGGCTTGCGCGCGACCTTCGAAGCCCGTGGTTACACCGCTTGGGATGTGACATCGCCCGCTTACATCTTTGATACCGAGAACGGTTCAACGCTTTGCATTCCAACCGCATTCGTTTCCTGGACTGGCGACGCCCTCGACAAGAAGACACCTTTGCTTCGATCGATGGCCGCACTCAATCGCTCAGCTCAGCGCTTGATGAAGCTCTTTGGTAATTCGAATACCGGTTACGTCGCTGCGACTGCAGGTCCTGAGCAAGAATACTTCCTCATCGACTCGCGCCTCTATCACCTCCGCCCAGATCTTTATACCTGCGGACGTTCACTCTTCGGCGCGAAGCCTGCGAAAGGCCAAGAATTCGAAGACCAATACTTCGGCACTATTCCTGCACGCGTACTCGCTTGCATGATGGAGTCTGAGTTGGAGTGCTTTAAACTCGGGATCCCCATTAAGACCCGTCACAACGAAGTGGCCCCTGCTCAATTCGAAGTCGCCCCGATTTACGAAACTGCCAACGTCGCTCACGACCACCAGATGCTCACGATGACGGTGCTTAAGAGCGTCGCAGCTAAGCACGGTTTCGTCTGCGTTATGGCAGAGAAGCCTTTTGCGGGCGTGAATGGATCCGGCAAGCACGTCAACTGGTCTTTGGGTAGCCCGAAGGTTGGCAATCTCCTCGAACCAGGCTCCAACCCGCACGACAACTCACAGTTCATTGCCTTCACAACTGCGGTCATCCGTGCGGTTGATATTCACCAAGGCTTACTTCGTGCGACTGTCGCTTCGGCAGGTAACGACCACCGTCTCGGAGCCAACGAAGCTCCGCCTGCGATTATCTCGATTTATCTCGGCGACATGCTCGCAGACGTCTTCGAGCAACTTCGTAAGAGCGGCTCTGCTAAGTCATCGAAGAA